>DASQCG010000057.1:0-3504 GCA_035634825.1 Thermomicrobiales bacterium
ATCCACACCAGACTGGACGCGACCATCACAGCAATGGTCGGGATTGGGGTCAACCTCGGGTCCGTTCCTGAGGGCCAAATGAGTTCCGCGATCTGCATGGCCGAAATCCTGGCCGAAACGCCGTCGCCGCGTGAGCTGGCGGAGTCGATAGTTCGCCGGCTCCTGGCCAGATTCGGTCAGTTGGACGAAGGCAGGTGGCGAGAGACTGTCGACGACTGGACTGCCCGGGCCCTCTGGATCGAGGAGTTGGTCTCCGTCCAGTCCCGAATGCCCGTCGATGGTCGCCTTGCGGGCGTCGATGAATTCGGGCGGATGCTGATTGAGACTGCCGGTCACGTCGAAGCGATCTCGGAAGGCGATGTGCGGCGTGGGCCGCGTCCGTCCCTATACTTTGATATGGATTAACCGCGCTCGGTCCCGGAAATCGCGGACCAGAGAGGAAGCAATCGTGACAAAGTCTGTCATTCTCGGCGGCGCCCGGAGCCCCTTTGGGCGGCTCAACGGATCGCTCGCCAGCAAGACATCGGTAGAACTCGGCGGCATCGCCATCGGAGCTGCTATTGGCCGGTCCGGGGTATCCCGGGCCGATGTTGAGCACGTGATCATGGGTCAGGTGCTACAGGGCGGTGTCGGCCAGATCCCGGCGCGCCAGGCTGCCTTCAGGGCCGGGCTCGACAGGACCGTAACCGCGGAGACGATCAATCGGGTTTGCGGATCCGGTATGCGCGCGATCGAGTTGGCCGACCTCCAGATCCGGGCTGACATGCACTCAGTCATCGTAGCCGGCGGTATGGAGAGCATGACCCACGCCCCGTATTTCGTCCGCAATGCCCGCAACGGGTACCGGATGGGCAATGGCGCCTTCGAGGACATGATGATCGTCGACGGCCTGTTCTGCGCGATCGACTGTGTGCCAATGGGTGCGCACGGCGACAAGGTAGCCGCCGAGCTCGGCATCAACCGCGAGGAGCAAGATGAGTGGGCGCTCCGCTCACATCAGCGAGCTATCGCCGCAATCGATGAGGGCCGGATGGCCGATGAGATCGTTCCCGTCGACGTGGTTGGTCGCAAGGAGACGATCAAGGTCGATACCGATGAGTCACCGAGACGGGATACCAGCGCGGAGGCGTTGGCGAAGCTCAAGCCCGCATTCACCGGCGCCGGCACCGTAACGGCAGGCAATGCTCCTGGCGTCAACGACGGCGCGGCAGCGCTGGTGATCGCGTCCGAGGAGTGGGCGACGAGCAACCACAGGCCAATCCTCGCCAGAATCCTGAGCCATGGTGAGGCCGCGTGGGATGCCCCGTACCTCGCCAAGACCCCGGCGATGGCCGGCGAAATTGCGCTTGATCGAGCTGGTCTGAAGGCATCTGATATTGACCTGTTTGAGATCAACGAGGCCTTCGCCAACGTTGCCCTGAATGCGTCGCGCATGCTCGGCGCCGATCCGGAGCGAGTCAACGTCAACGGAGGGGCTGTAGCGCTCGGCCACCCCATCGGGGCGAGCGGCGCTCGAATCGTCCTCACGCTGGCGCTTGAGTTGAAACGGCGCGGCGGTGGGCTGGGCCTTGCCGCGATCTGCTCCGGCGGTGGCCAGGGAGACGCGATCATCATCGAGGTTCCGGCCGCATGAGTAAGCGATTCCCCGGCGCGCACATCCTCGAAGTCAACGGCATCTGCCCGAAGATCGCCGAGGACGTCTTCATCGCACCCGGCGCGGTGATCGTGGGAGATGTAGAGATTGGACCCGGCAGCAGTGTCTGGTTCAATGCTGTTCTGCGGGGCGACGTCGCGCCGATCCGTGTCGGCGCGGGCACGAATATCCAGGACCTCTCGCTGCTCCATGTCGACCGCGGGAACCCATGCATCGTCGGCAACAATGTCACGATCGGCCACAACGCCATCGTCCACGGCACCGTCCTCGAGGATGACGTGACAATCGCCATGGGCGCAATCGTCCTCTCCCGGTCACACGTCGGGCGGGGAGCGGTGATTGCCGCGGGCGCGGTTGTGTCCGAGGGCATGCAGGTGGAGGAGGGCGCGTTGATGGCCGGCGTGCCGGCGGTAATGAAGCGCACGCTCAACCCTGAGCGTCGTGATCAACTGGCTGCGATTGGCGGCCTGTATGTCGAAAATGCGCGCCGGTTCCGGGCGACGCTCAAGCCTGTCGAGGGGAATTACTGATGGCAGTCGACGTAACGATCGATGGTGGAATTGCGACTGTCACGCTTAACAGACCTGATGCCCTGAACGCGTTCAACACGCAGCAGTTAATTGATGCGGCTGCCGCCCTGGCGTCGCTCAAGGAAAATCGAACAGTCCGCGCGGTGATCCTGACCGGGGCCGGTGAGCGGGCATTTGCCGCGGGCGCCGACATCAAGGAGATGGTCGGCCTTGATCGCGACGGAGCAATGGATTTCGGCCGGCTCGGTCACGCCGTGACCCGGGGAGTGGAGACGTTGCCGCAGCCGGTGATCGCGGCGGTGAACGGTTTCGCGATGGGCGGCGGCTGCGAGTTGGCGCTGGCGGCCGACTTCCGCATCGCCAGCGAGAACGCGGTCTTCGGCCAGCCGGAGGTCGGTCTCGGGATTCCGCCGGGGTGGGGTGGAACGCAGCGGCTCGTTCGCGCGGTTGGACCTGGCATCGCGGCCGAGATGATCCTGACGGGCCGGCGCGTCAAAGCGGACGAAGCTCTGCGGATCGGACTCGTGAACGCCGTCTATCCGCTGGCCGAGCTCATGCCCAAGGCGCGCGAATTGGCGGAGCTGATTGCGAAGAACAGCCCGCTTGCAGTCCGCGCATCCAAACGGCTGATGCAGCTCGCGTTCAACGGTCAGGTAACGTCCGGGCTCGACACCGAGCGATCTGTGTTTGCCGACTCGTTCGGGACCGCGGATCAAGTCGAGGGCATGATTGCCTTCGTCGAGAAGCGGTCGCCCGTCTACGCTGACGAATAGCTGGTATGGCACAGCCGCCACGAACGGTAGTTATTCAGGGCACGACCCCGGCTGGGGCCGCGTGCGCCTCATTGCTGAACCGGGCAGGCGTTTCGGTCCGGATGGCCCCGTCGTCCGGCACCGTGCCGTCCAGCCTGGCCGTTGTTTCTCGCGCGCTCCTTGGAGATCTGGGGCGCAGCGGGTCGTCATTAGGCCAACCTGTCGAGCGAATCATCGATCGCCGTTTGACGGAAGATGGCGGCCTCGACTCAGTGAAGAATCTGGCTGAGATGGCGATCGTCCAGCGATCGAAACTCGTCGAAGTGCTCCTGGGCGGAATTGATGTCTCCGCGGTTGACGGATCGGACCATCCGACGCTCACCGTCGAGACTCGGGAGTTTTGGCTCGGAGATTCGGAGATCCAGGACCCGGAATGCCTGCCACTCGCCAAGGTATCCGAATGCATCAGCCTCGACTGGGGTCACGGAGTCGCAGCCGGGGCCACGTGGATCAAGCTGACAGGAGAGGGCTTGTCCGATGTCAATGGCCAGGCGTCGATCTTGACGAC
>DASQCG010000058.1:0-2184 GCA_035634825.1 Thermomicrobiales bacterium
AGCGCGACAACCTGCGGGTGGGCCGGCACGACGGCATCGCTGCCGTGATCGACGCTCTACGCGGGCATCCGCTGTTTGCGCACGTAACCCTGACCCGGTCGGAGCGGTCGCCCATCGCGGCACTCGTCACCGAGATGCTCGAGTATCTGCCCTGATAGTTGGCTATTCGCCCGCACGGATTCTCGTGATCTTGGGCCAATTGCGCCAAGCGACGATAAGTCCAAGATCCTCACTAGCGACGAGGCCCTCGGGGTGTGATTGTTATGGCCGCGGGTGAGTCATCGAGAGCACGTCGAGCACCTCGTCAAGCTGCTCGGCGCTGATTGCCCCGGAATCGACGTGCCCTCGCTCCAGGACGACCTCGCGGATCGTCTTGCGTTCGGCGAGGGCCTGCTTGGCAATCTTGCCTGCCTCGTCGTAGCCGACGTAGTGGTTCAGCGGCGTGACGATGGACGGCGAAGACTCGGCATACTCACGGCAGCGTTCCACGTTGGCCTCGATGCCGTCGATGCACTTTTCGGCGAATACCCGGGACACGCTGGCGAGCAATCGGATCGATTCCAGCACGTTGCGCGATATGACCGGCATCATCACGTTCAGCTCGAAGTTGCCGCTGCCGCCGGCCCACGCGACGCAGGCATCGTTGCCGATCACCTGGGCGACGACCTGACCCACCGCCTCGCATACGACCGGGTTGACCTTGCCGGGCATGATCGACGAGCCCGGTTGCAGGTCGGGGATCCATATCTCGGACAGGCCGGTCCGCGGGCCTGAACCCATCCACCGGATGTCGTTTGCGATCTTGTTGAGGCTTATCGCGATTGTGCGCAGCGCGCCGGACAACTCGACCAAGCCGTCACGGGCGCCTTGGGCCTCGAAGTGATTGCGCGCCTCGGTGAACGGCAATCCGGTCTCGTCGGCGAGAATACGAATAACGTCCGCGCCGAAGCCCGCGGGCGCGTTGATGCCGGTGCCAACTGCGGTGCCGCCCAACGGCAGCTCGGCGAGCCGTGGCAATACCGCCTCGAGTCGTTCTACACCGTAGGTGACCTGAGCTGCATACCCGCCGAATTCTTGACCGAGCGTGACTGGCGTCGCGTCCATCAGGTGGGTGCGGCCTGACTTCACCACCGTGACGTATTCGGCCGACTTTCTGGACAGAGCCTCAGCGAGGTAGCGGAGGGCCGGGATCAGATCGGCGATGACGGCCTTCGTCGCGGCGATGTGGATCGCGGACGGAAACTGGTCGTTGCTGGACAGCGGGTCGTTCACATCGTCGTTCGGATGGATCCGGACCTCGCCACCCAGTAGCTCGGACGCCAGCTGGGCAAGTACCTCGTTGGCGTTCATGTTCGACGAGGTACCGGACCCGGTCTGGAACGTGTCGATCCGAAACTCGGCATCCCACTCCCCGCGCGCGACCTCAGCCGCGGCCGCTGCAATGGCGCCGGCCTTGGTCGGATCCAGCAGGCCCCGCTGGCCTCGCACCTGAGCGGATGCGCCCTTGATCATCGCCAGGGCGGCGATCATCTCGCGCTGGAGCGGCTGCCCGGAGATAGGGAAGTTGTCGATCGCCCGCTGGGTCTGAGCCCCCCATTTGGCCTCGCGTGGCACCCGGACTTCCCCCATCGAGTCCTTTTCGACGCGGTAGTGGTCGTGGCCTGTCGTCATGCGGATCGCTCGCTCCTCGGGGTCGGCAGATGGGCCGATCGTATGGGTCGGCCGAGCCCGCGGGGCGGAGTGTGATCGGGAAGACGGTGCTCCCGCGTAGCCGACTAGCGCGCTGGCTGGCCGTACCCGAGTTCAGCGGCGGTCTGGCGAGCCCCCTCGTCGATCGGCACGGCGACTACGGCCGTGCCATAGGCACACAATTCCGTCCAGGTGTCGGCCATGTCCGACGTGTCGAAGCGCATACAGATCACCGCGTTTCCCCCGCGAGCCCGCGCCGCTTCGAGCATGCGATTCATCACTTCGTTCCGGCTCTCCGCCAGGTTCTTGGTCATGCCTTGGAGCTCCCCGCCGAAGATCGACTTCAG
Organism: Thermomicrobiales bacterium; assembly: GCA_035634825.1. Lineage (GTDB taxonomy): Bacteria > Chloroflexota > Chloroflexia > Thermomicrobiales > UBA6265 > DASQCG01. Next base: position 2,037 of record DASQCG010000058.1, read on the forward strand.
GCCGGCACCCATCTGGGAGAAGGCGTTCCGCGACCGCACCGTCAGACCGAACACCTCACCGATCACACGTTGGATCTGCCACCCGGGGATTTCATTCGTGGTCGTGACCAGCATGTTCGCGCCCTCTCTCGAGTGCCTCAGCGGACTT
>DASQCG010000059.1:0-1586 GCA_035634825.1 Thermomicrobiales bacterium
GGCTCTCCACCTGGTCGGAGGTCGCGTCCGCCGGCGACCGGGCGCGTGAAGCCGACCGGCGCGCCGATCGGTACGCGGTCGAGGTCCACAAGAAGTGGGCGATCAGTCTCGCCTGCGTCTCGTTTGTGATCATCGGGATCGTGATGGCCCTGAGATTTCCCCGGGCGGGGATCGGGCTCGTGATCGGAGGCGGACTCGCGGTCTTCTCGATTCACTACGTGGGCCTGACCGCGGGAGAGAGTCTGGCCGACCGCGGCCTGCTGGAACCCTGGCTCTCGATGTGGCTGCCGAACATCGTGCTGACAATTCTGGGCGTGCTCGGCCTCATCCGGGTGAGCCGGGAAACGGGCTCAACCCGGGGCGGAGACTTCCAGGAGATCATTGATAGCATTCGCTATCTCCTGCGCCGGCTCCGGCGAATAGTGGCCCGGTGAAAATGTCGGCCCGGCTATCGCAGCTGGTGCGGCGGTTGCGGCCCCGGACCATGCGGCATCTGGACCGTTACGTCCTGAGCGCCTGGGTGAGAATCTTTGTGCTCACTGCGCTGGGCTTCCCGGTGGTATCGATCCTGATCAATCTGACCGACAGCCTGAATCGACTGCTCGACCGCGGACTCGGGGTGAAGGAGATCGCGATCAGCTACATCTATTCCGTGCCGGAAAACGCCTTCCTGGTCATGCCGGCGGCGGTGCTGTTCGCGACGGTGTTCACGGTGGGCTCGATGGGCCGGTACTCGGAGCTTACCGCGGCCAAGGCGAGCGGGCAGAGCTTCCACCGGCTGATGCGGCCGATGTTCATCGCCGCCGCATTGACGTCCGTGCTCGCGTTTCTGGTGGGTGAGCTAGCGCCGGGAGCGACGGCCAAGATGCTCGAGCTGCAGAAGGCCAAGCCCGCCCGGCCCACCAGCACCCGTTTCAATTTCGTGTACCGCGGAGACGCAGGCTGGGTCTACACGGTCCGATCGCTCGACGTGGCCAGCCGGCAGCTCAAACAGTTGATGCTCGAGCGCCAGGGCACCGGGCTCAACTATCCCGGGCTGATTCTCACCGCCGACAGCGCGACCTACGACACGAGACTCAAGATCTGGCGACTCAAACGGGGCGCCAGCCGGATCATTGCGGGACCGGCTCGGCAGGCCACCTTCAATTTCCGGACAATGCGGCTCAAGGCGCTGCACCAATCACCGGCCGATCTCCTGGCCGAGTCGAAGGCGCCGGACGAGATGCGGTACGCCGAGCTGGGGCGCTATATCGACGCGCTCAGCGGTCCGGCAATGACGCCAACAAGCTGATTGTGGAACAGGCGCTCAAGGTTGCCCTTCCGGCCACCTGCATCATCATCGCACTGTTCGGCGCACCACTCGCCGTGACCTCACCGCGCGCCGGAGCGGCAGTCGGCGTGGCCATCAGCCTCGGCACGACTGTGATCTTCCTGCTGTTCGTCCAAATCACCAAAGCGATCGGTGCGGGCGGCGTCATCGATCCCACCGTCGCGGCCTGGATCCCCAACGTGGTCTTCCTCTTCGCGGGGTTGGTGCTGCTCGCGAGGGTACGGACGTAATAGGCGGGTAGGCGGGTAGGCGGGTA
>DASQCG010000060.1:0-2433 GCA_035634825.1 Thermomicrobiales bacterium
TGCTTCCTGGTCGGTCTGACGCCGGAGAAGACTGAAATGCTTGCCGCGGCCTCAAGAATGGCCGGCCTGACCGCCGCTGTTTGATCGCTGCTGATCTTCCAACGACGCATGGCCCACACCCTTCGCACGCCGTCCGTGAGTGGTAAATGTTGAGCCCGGCGGGATTGCTCCAGCCGGGCTTCTGCGTTCACGTTCGATTGGCAGGAGATCGTTAGCCGACCAACTCTGCCAGCACGACGACCGGCAGAAAGAATCCTGCTCGCCGGACTGCCGTGGCATGGCCACGCGGGCATCCCCACAGCTGTTGCCGCACGTACCCGCCATTCTCATCCCGGGCTGACTGCGATGCGAGGATCACAAGTCGCTTGTTGCATGTCGGGCAGAGCGGGGGACGCTCTTCATCGGCGCTGGTAAGCGTCGCCGCGGTTTGCATAGGCATGCCTGGTTGATCTACTGACACGTCGCTCACCTGAAGCGGCTTTCCTTCTCTTCTCAATCGGGCATCGGGCAGACGCGAGGCTCCCGGCACTGATCTCGACGGTTCGTCACGGAGCGCACCGCCCTTGCCGACCTATCCTGCGTGCTGCGTACCGCTCCGACAATGTCCTCTCCCCGCCAGTTCGTCCCATCCGTAATCGGGAAGGTATCGGGCCAGGCGAGACGTTCGGGCGATGTATACGGCACTACCAAAATCGGGGCGGTCTCCCGCGAGGGGAAACCGCCCCGGTGTGCAGGGCAAATCGTGTCGGAATTACGACGTCGGCGAGGCCTCCGGGGTTCCGGCCGGGATCTCGGAGCAATCGGCGACGTAGAGGTACTTCTTCACTTCCGGGTCGTCGAGGTTGTCCTTGGTCACGACCGTGTAGCCGGTCGCGACGGTCTTCTCGGTCGGCGCCTGCTTGGTCTTCAGGTAGTCGACCGCCATCATGACGCCCTTGTAGCCGATGTCGTACGGGTGCTGGCCGATCAGGAGGTCGACGACACCCTCGCGGAGGTCCTGGACCTGCTTCGGACCGGCATCGAAGCCGACAATCTTGACCTGACCCGTCTTGTTAGCCTCCTTGACCGCGGTCGCGGCGCCCTCGGCGCTGAACAGGTTCGTGCCGAAGATACCGGCCAGATCTGGGGTGGCCTGCAACTTGGCCGCAGTCTGCGAGGCAGCGGTGGTCGGGTCGTCGTTGTTGAAGTCGACGCCGATGTACTTGATGTTCGGGTAGTTCTTGATCTCTTCCTCGAAGCCTTGCTGCCGCTGGTCGGTCGTCGAAGCGCCCGGCACCGTGTTCTGCAGGTAGACCGAGCCGGTCTCGTTGATCAGCTTGGCCAGCTCCTGCGCGGCCATCTTTCCGCCCAGGACGTTGTCCGAGGCGATATTGGCAATCGCAATGTCGGCCTCGATCAGCGTGTCGACCGTGAAGACGGCGATGCCCGCGTTGAGCGCGTCCTGGATCGGCTGGATCAGGGCGGTGCGGTCGTTCGGCGCGATCAGGATCGCATCCGGCTTCGATTGGACGACCGAGTTGAGCAGCGGGATCTGCAGCGTGGCGTCCCACTTCTCGGTGCCCTGGATGGTGAGTTGCGATCCAGTCTCGGTGGCCGCCTGCTGCGCGCCGCAGCCCATCGATACGTAGAACTCGTCACCGGCGACGCCCTGGATCAGGGTGATCTTGTAGCTTTCCTGGGCAGATGACTGATTGAGGCGGCTTCCAACGACGGCAAGTCCGGCAGTCCCGGCTCCGACCTTGATCAAGCCTCGACGCGTGATTCGATACAGCGCCAATTCCACGGCTCTCTTCTCCTCGTCAATCATGGTGCGCTGGCCGCACCAGGCCCGTGCCTGCTTGTCAGCATGGAGCGTCATCGTAGCAACAATATCGGGGCAAGTGCAACGGACGCTACATACGCTCCTCGGCCTTGCGCCGGCGCTGATCGAAGTAGACGGCCGCGAGCAGGATCCCGCCGACAAGCACTTGCTGATAGAACGGATTGATGCCACCGATGACCAGCCCATTGCGGAGCGTGGCCGGGATGAATGCGCCGATCACCGTGCCGATGATCGAGCCCATGCCGCCGAAGAGGCTGGTCCCGCCGATCACGACTGCCGAGATCGCATTCAGGTTGTCGGTCGAGTGGGTCGATGCGTTCGCGGTCCCGAACCGGGCCAGGTCGAACGCGCCCGCCACACCGGTCAGCAGCCCGCTCAGGGCATAGACCTTGATCAGATGCCGGTCGACGTTGATGCCGACCCGGCGCGCGGCAGTCGCATTCGATCCGATCGCAAACGTGTACCTGCCGAAACGGGTGAAACGGAGCATGATCGCCGCAATGATCACCACTGTGGCCGAGATGATCACCAGGAGCCGCACGCCGCCAATTTCGCGCGCGCCGATCTCCCGCGTGATGTCGATCGGAACATACGGCACCGACGAGCCCTTC
>DASQCG010000061.1:0-2560 GCA_035634825.1 Thermomicrobiales bacterium
GCGACCTGATTCGCGACGGCGAGGTGCTCACGCACATGCTCTTGCGCGAGAAAGTGACGATACAGGAGCTGGCCGCCGCTTGCCGGGAGCAGGGTGTGGCGGATTTTGCCGATGTCCGGCGGGCGGTCCTCGAGACGAATGGGACGATCAGCGTCATCCCGAAAGTCCCCAGTGATGCGGTCAGCGAGCAGCTCAATCAGATGGAAGCGACGCTTCGCGAGTTATTGCGCCGGTCGGACACCGAGTTGGCCCGGCAGAGTTGAGGGATATGTGCATGTCGAGACCGGCGATCGGCCTGATGTTCTTTCGGACCTACCCGCCCGAAACCCTGCCCGACTACGCCCGCATGGTCGAGCAAACCGGCCTCGATGATCTCTGGGTGGTCGAGGACTGCTTCTTCAACGGCGGGATCTCGGCTGCAAGCGTGGCGCTCGCCGTCACCGAGCGAATCACAGTCGGGATCGGTATCCTTCCGGCGGTCGTGCGCAACGCCGCCTATGCCGCGATGGATCTGGCGACCCTCGCGCGCATCTTTCCGGGCCGGCTCCATGTCGGCTTCGGTCACGGCGTGGCGGACTGGATCCGGCAGGTCGGACAAATGCCGGCCTCGCAGATGGCGGCGCTCGAGGAGGTCACGGTCGCAGTCCGGGACATCCTCCATGGTCAGACTGTGACCATGTCGGGCAAGCACGTCCATCTCGATAACGTCCGCCTCGATCACCCGCCGACCGTCGCCCCGCCGGTGTCGCTCGGCGTGACCGGGCCGAAGTCGCTCGCACTCTCGGGACGGATCGCCGACGGGACGATCCTGGTCGAGCTGACCGGTCCGGCGCTGCTCTGCCGAAACAGGGAGATCATCGACGGCGGCGCGGATCACCAGCTCACGGTCTTCGCCTACTGGTCGCAGGATGCCGACGGAGCCGCGGCCCGGGATCGCCTCCGCCGCATGCTGGCGGAGCGAATCCGCAACGAAGGGCTGAAGGAGTTGGAGGCGCCCGGTTTTGCCGATCAGGCCCGGGCGCTGCTGGATCGCGGCGGGGTCGAATTGCTGGCACGCGAGATGCCCGACGCCTGGCTGGACGAGATCACCGTCTCCGGCACGCCGGAACAATGCCTGGCCGCCATCGATCGCCTCGGCGCAGCCGGAGCCACCCGCGTCGTCCTCGTCCCCCCATCCAACGCCACCATCCCCGACCTCACCCCCTGGTGCCGGGACCTGGCAGCGGTAGTGCGGTGAGCAAGCGTCTGTTGCGTGGAACCGGAACCGGCGGCGCATCGCATTGCGACCTATGACGCCTTCTTCTTTACGATGAGCACCACGTCCTCCCCGGAGATGGACGTGCCTCCAAAGGTCGGGGAGAGGTTGCCCGTCAACCCCACTACGATCACCTGATTCTTGGTCACCGGGCCGAGGGCGGCGGCCACCGCCTGGTAATCAAATTGCAAGACAAGGTCCGGCCGGCCGTCAGGTCCGGCCTTCGTGCAGTCCCTGGCTGCTGTCTTTCCGGTGAACGGCACGAAGGGTGAAGCGACATCCCCGATTTCTGCGAGGAGAGCAGTCACCCCGCCCAGTGTCACACTGGCTGGATCTACGTGGGTCACATCAAACGTGCTGGTGCCCAGGATGGCAACAGCGAGAGAACCTTGACCATTGACGTTGAAGCGATTCGGGCACGACCCGGGCAAAATGTCGACCGCAACCTCGGTTGGGCCCAGGTTGCAGAAGCGCGACAGCGTCAGTTCAGCGTTATACGCTGCCTGGTCCTGGTAGTACGTGGTCCCCAGTCCCGGGAAGGGCGGATCGGGCGTCAGGAAGGCGGGATCACTATGGTCCGCCAGCCACGAGAACAGGTAGTACTGAATCGCCCACGCGCCCATCTCCTGGAGATTCTGATCGTCGTTCCCACAGGTGTGCGGGTAGCCCTCGTTATGTCGTGCTTCGTGCGCCAGGAGGACCACCAGGCCCTGCATGCCGGCCGGGTGATCCGGACTCAGCCACCGATCCGTCTGCAATGCGTCGACGTTCTGCGTCTGGACATTGATCATGTTGGCGGGATCGCAGCAGAAGCTGATGGAGATGTCGCCGCGAAACCGGATCCCTGTGACGGCGCTCGTGAACCAATCGTACAGCGATGCCGTGGTCCAAGGGAGCAAAGTGTCGAACTCGAGAGCCCGCATCACCAGCAACGCCTGATAGGCGCGTTCCTGAAGCAACGTAAGGTCAGCCGAGCCGTCCGCGGCCGAGCAAACCAGATTGCCCGCGGTTGGGTCCTGCTCAAAGGTCAATGCGAGTCTCGCATCAACCGCCGCAATCTCCTTGGCGGTCGGGCAGCGGGCGATCAGGCTGTCCACCGATGCAGTCGCGGCGCGGGCGTGTTGATGACCCGTCTGAGCAGGCAGCACCGCGAAGCCAGACAGCACAACGACCAGGAACAAACAAATCCTTGCAACGATGGACGGGCAGCATGTACGGCGCGTTCTGGTCCCCATCGCCTTGCTCCTTCGGGGTACGGCGCATCGACAGAGACGCGCCGTGAGTGGTTCCCCACTCCTGGGCTTG
>DASQCG010000062.1:0-4227 GCA_035634825.1 Thermomicrobiales bacterium
CGCTCCGGCAAGTCGTCCGGGATCTCCTGGCAAGATTTCCGGCGGTCTCCCGGTTTGAGACTGCCGGACCGTCCGAAGGTGGCGACGGGGCGACGGTCGCCTTCTTTCACGATCGCTGATTCAGCTCGATCGCGTCGATCACGGCGTCCAGAGCCTTTTCCCACGGCATCTCGAGTTCGGGCATCCGGATACGGACCGAATTCGGCGTGAAGCGGAGCGCGCCGCCTAGGACGTGCTCCAGACCTCGATTCTTCAGCTTTTCCGTTTCGACCGGGCGCAGTACGATCTCGCGCTCGCGCTCGACCACCGACTGCATGCCCAGGGCCGAGCACCGGATCCGGACGCGAATCAACGCCAGCAAGTGTTCGACCTCTTCAGGCGGCTCCCCGAATCGATCGCGAAGCTCATCTTCGATCTGGATGACGTCGCCCAGGGTTTCGACCGATGCCACCCGCCGGTAGGTATTCAAGCGGAGCTCGACATCGCCGATGTAGCTCGCCGGAATCAGTGCCGTCAGCGGCAAGTCGAGCGTCAGTGGCGCCGGCTCAGCGAACGGGCGTCCCTGCCGGATCTCTTCCACTGCCTGGCTGAGCAAACGGATATAGAGGTCGTAACCGACATCGGCGATATTGCCGCTCTGCTCGGCGCCCAGGACGTTGCCGGCGCCACGGATCTCCATGTCTCGGAGGGCGATCTGCATCCCCGCGCCGAGCTCGGTCGCATCCTGGATTGCGTCGAGACGGGCTTGGGCAACTTCACTTAACGCCTTGTGCGGCTTGTGCAGAAGATAGGCGTAGGCGCGATGCGAGCCGCGACCGACACGGCCACGCAGCTGGTAGAGCTGAGTGAGGCCGAAGCGATCGGCGTCGTCGATGATCACCGTGTTCACATTCGAGATATCGATGCCGGACTCGATGATGGTCGTGCAAATCAGCACATCGAACTCGTGCCGCACGAAGCCGAGGATGACGTCCTCGAGGACGTCTTCCTCCATCTGGCCATGACCGATCCCGAACCGCGCCTCGGGAACCAGGTCGCGAAGGTGCGCAGCCAGGTGATCGATGGAATGGACACGGTTGTGTACGAAGTAGACCTGACCGCCGCGGTCGATCTCCCGGAGGATCACTTCGCGCACCAGGGCGTCGCTGTAGTCGGTAACGAAAGTGCGAATCGGTAGCCGTTCCAGCGGCGCCGTGTTGATGATGCTGATGTCCCGGATCCCTGCCAGGGACATGTGCAGTGTCCGCGGGATCGGTGTCGCGCTCATCGTCAGGACGTCGACCTGGGTTCGGAGTCGCTTGAGGAACTCCTTGTGGCGGACCCCGAAGCGCTGCTCCTCGTCGATCACGACCAGTCCGAGATCCTGAAATCGGATGTCGTTCTGTACCAGCCGATGGGTTCCGATCACGATATCGACGCTGCCTTCGGTCAATCCCTGGACGATCTCACCTTGCTCGCCTCGTGATTTCAGTCGTGACAGCATCTCGACCCGGACCGGGAAGGCGGCCAGGCGCTGCCGAAACGTCGCGAAGTGCTGGAGAGCCAGCACCGTTGTCGGCACAAGAACCGCTACCTGCTTGCCGGCATTGACTACCTTGAAGGCCGCGCGCAGGGCGACCTCGGTCTTGCCAAACCCGACATCGCCGCAGACGAGACGGTCCATCGGCCGATCGACTTCGAGATCGCCGGTGACATCGACGATCGCCGCCTGTTGATCCATGGTCTCGACATATGGGAACGACTCCGCCAGCTCCTCGTCCCATGTTGTGTTGGGCGGGTACTGGATACCCTCGCCGCTCTCGCGGGCAGCGTAGAGCTGGATCAACTCGAAGGCCATTTCCCGGACCGCACGCCGAACCCGACTCTTCGCCTTCTGCCATTCCCCGGTGCCGAGGCGGGTCAATCGCGGCTCGAGCCCACCACTCGAATACCGGCTGACGCGATCGCTCTGGTCAACCGGGACATAGAGCTTGTCGCCGCGCGCATATTCGAGCAGCAGGTATTCCCGTTCGACGCCGGCGGCTTCGGTCCGGGTCAATCCGACGAACCGGGCGACGCCTTGATCGACGTGGACGACGTATTCGCCCGGCGTCAGGCTCTCGGCGAACGCGACATTCTCGGCAACGGATCGGCCGCGACGCCGGCGGGTTTGCTTGCTGAACCCGAAGATCTCGAGATCGGTCAGGAGGAGCAGCTTTCTGTCCGGAAGCGACCACCCGATCGACGCATCGGCGACGCGAATATCCAGCGTGCCCGGTGGGAGCGCGGCATCGCCGGTGTTCGAGCGGATCTTGCGGGGGAAGACATCCTGTTCCTCGAAAATCTCGCTCAACCGGCGCGGCTGGTCGGTCGCGATCTGGACCGCCCAACCCTCGTCGAGCAGCGAGGCTACGTCTTCCACCAGGCGCTGCGTCCGGCCGGCGAAAAGGGGAGATACCCGGAAGACCCGGCCATCCCCGGTCTCATCCTCGGCAACATTGGGACGGAGATCGTGACACTCCCAGCGGTCGAGAGCGGACTCCAGATGGTCGGGCTCGACGTACGGCGATTGCAGCCCTTTTGGCAGCTCACCGTTGCCGACCGATGCCTCATGCAACTCTTCCGCATGTCCGGCAATTTCGCGCATCACGGCAGATATCGCGTGCCGGTCATCAAAGAGAACCAGCGTGTTGATTGGCAGGTAGGCGAGAAGCGAAGTCATCCCACCGAAATAGGCCGTGACGAGATCCATACCCGCCGGAAGCTGCCCGAGTTCGACGCGGTCGATCAGCGCGTGCCATTCCGCGCGCACTTCGGGGCGGAGCGTCCGATCGCTGAGCGTGCGCAGCTCCCGCGCGGCCTGTTCCGCGCGAAATGTCGGGATATCGACCGGCGGAAGCAGGTTCAGCTCAGTCAGCGGCGTTCGGGATCGCTGCGACTCGGCGTCGAAGATGCGAATCGACTCGATTTCATCGCCGAAGAGGTCCAGCCGAACGGGATCATCGACATCGGGCGGGAAGAGGTCGATGACGCCGCCGCGCTGGGCGATCGTGCCAGGTTCGAAGACGAGCGGTGTCCGCTGGTACCCCATCTCGCTTGCCCAATGGATGAGCGCGTCGGCGTTGATCCGTTCCCCGACCCGAACCGTCCGCCGCATCGAGCGGAGATCGTCCGGGGAGAGCGTCAGGTGCATGAGATTGCGAGCCGAGGCGACGATGATTGGCGTTTGTCCATCGATCAGGCTGGTCAGGACCCGAACGCGCTCAGCCGCGGCCTGATGTTCATATGGCAGCTGCTCATATGGTGTCGAATGGGGAGTGTCCCAGAGCCGCGGCTCTTGCTCGGCGGGCAGGTAGGCAGCGATGCGCGGGCAGAGCAGCTCGGCCTGGTCCGAGCGGCCCGTCAGGATCAGAACCGGGCCATTGTGCGCATGGGCAAGCGACGCCAGTACAGCCGGTCGAGCGCCGAGCAGTACTGGCTCCGACAGCAGTGCCGTTTCGCGATTCTGGACCGCTGCGTCGACCGCGCGCCGGAGGTGGATCAGGTTCAAGAGAGGGTACTCCCGGGTTCAGCGCGATGCGCGGCCGGTGAGTCTATCACGGTATTGCACCTTCTGATTCAAATTGCGATTATCACGAGCACAAAGGACGCACTGAGCATGCATTTTTCGCGGACCAAGATGACCCCTGCGCTCGCCGGTCTCACCGGGCTGATTGCCATGTTTGCTGCCGTGATTTTGAGCTTCATCATTAGCGGCCGCTCGAACGACGGCGACGTTGTCATCGTCTCCGATCCTGCGGCGTTTGAAATCGCGGTCGAAATCAGAGGTGCGGTCCAAACACCCGGAGTCTACCGGCTTTCGCAGGATGCACGGCTGGACGAATTGCTGATCGCGGCCGGCGGAGCCAATGCGGATGCCGACCTGGCGCCGCACAATCTCGCCCGTCGGCTGAATGATGCCGAGGTCGTCGTGATCGAGCGGATCAGCCCGGCCACTCCCGTCACCGCCGAGGCGACGCAGTCAGTTCCTCAATCAATCAACTACCGGATCAACATCAACACGGCGACAAACGCGGAACTCGAGACCTTGCCGGGTATCGGCCCTGTACTCGCCCAGCGCATTATCGATGATCGCGTTGCCAATGGGCCGTATCGCGATATCACCGACCTGGCGCGCGTCCAGGGCATCTCGGACACCTTGATCGACGAGATTCGCGCGCAAATTACCGTCGGCCCGTGATCGCAGCA
>DASQCG010000063.1:0-5039 GCA_035634825.1 Thermomicrobiales bacterium
CGAGCACGCCGAACGCCTGGGCGATCGCCGGGGCAACTAGCGCCGGGTCTCGGACGGGAGACAGGTCGACGAAGCGGGTGCCGTCCGGGAAGGCGTCGATTGCCTGTCGGGCGACCTTGATCGCGAGGCGCGTCTTACCGACGCCGCCCGGGCCGGTAAGGGTGAGGAGGCGAACTTCGGCGCGGCAGAGGAGGTCCGTGATCTCGGCGATCTCACGCTCCCGGCCGATCAGGGAGGTAAGCGGCGTCGGGAGCGATGCGATTGGGGGTGCGCGGTCAGCGATGTCCATCGGCGAGACCAATCTGCAGCGCGCGAGTGGCAGCTTCAACGCGGTTGTGGACGCCGAGTTTGGCGATCAGGTTGGAGACGTGGGTCTCGACGGTGCGGGTACCGATGAACAGGTCGTCGGCGATCTCGCGGTCTGATTTGCCCTGGGTGAGGAGGCGGAGGACGTCGAGCTCGCGAGCAGTCAGGCCGAACGGTTGAGCAGTGCGAGGCTGCACAGTGGATTCGTTCGCTGATTGCATTTGAGTGAGGAATGCCGACGCCTGTTCCAATGTCTTGTTCAGAGGCTGACCCGACCCAGTCTGGTGGGCGCAAGCATAGTCACCGGGGTTGAGTGCGTCCCGGAGAGATTGCTCCGTGGATTCGTAGATCGCCCGTTCAGGGAGCACGAAGGCGTGGCCCAAGGCGTGCCGAAGCGCATTCGCAGCGGCAAGGTAGCGAGCACCGCTAACACAGTCGCCAGTGGCGTTGGCGAGCACGGCGACATCTGCAAGCCATTCTGCGATGTTTTCCTGGCCGTTGAGATTTCGCCAGATGGCCAGGGCTTCCTCCAGGCGCGTGGCTGCTTCCCGATACGTGCCCTCAACGCAATCGAGGAGTGCGATGTAGCCCAATAAGAACGCCACCTCAAACGGATTGGTTCCTTTCCGTTGTGCAGCGAGAGCCTCTTCGAAGTGGGTCCGTGCTAAGGTCAAGTCTCCCTTGCCCTGGGCAGCCTGTCCGAGGATCGCCACCATAATGGAAACTGCCCAACCGTCACTGGATTTGGATTGCGTTCGCTTCTCGACTGCCTGGCGCACAAGCGAGTCGGTGCGGCTGTAATCTCCTTGCGCCAGGGCGACGTAGGCGAGCATAGCCAGAGCCAGGCTCTCGCCGAGGATGTCCCCCAGTTCTTGCGCCATTTTGTGAGATTCCAGTGCTGCCTCGGTTGCCTTATCAAACCTGCCTATATTCCGCTCGAACAGGGAGAGGCCGTTCATTGCCCACATCCGGGATTCCTTGTCTCGCCGCGTGTCCGATTCGGCCTGCCACGCCTTGCGGAGCAGGTTCAAGCCGTCGCGGCGCGGCCCATGCACGTGCCAGTAACGGTAGACACTGCCCGCCATCCGGGCCAACTCCGTGACACTGCCTGACTCGTCATACCAGGTCATGGCGTCGCGGACATTTCCGTAGTCGACTTCGACGGACGGGACGGCGTGGCCAGACGACGTCGGCTCGATCCAGTTATCGCCGTGCATCTGTCGTTCCTCGGCCAAGTGTGAGAACCAGACGGCGTGCGCGTTGCGGACGTCGACGCTCTCCGCGCTGGCGAGAAGTTCGTCGCGCGCAAATTCCCGGATGGTCTCGAGCATGAGATAGCGGGGTCCGCCGATCGCCGCCGGATCCAACCGGACCAGGCTCTTGTCCACCAGCGACGAGAGGATGCGAAGCACATCGACCCCCGCGGTGCCAACCGCGCCGATGGCTTCAGCTGCCTCGAGCGTGAAGCCGCCGACGAAGACCCCGAGGCGGCGAAAGAGCATTTGCTCATCGGGCGGCAGCAGGGCGTAACTCCAGGCGATGGCATTGCGCATGGTTTGCTGGCGTTCCGGTGAATCGCGTCGGTCTCCGACCAGCAGCGGCAGGCGCTGCTCCAGCCGGTCGCGCAGGATTGGGACCGGGAGCGCCTTTACCCGCGCCGCCGCCAGCTCGATGGCCAGCGGCAGACCGTCGAGCCGTCGGCAGATCTCGGCCACGGCGACCGCGTTCTCCGCCGTCAGCGCAAATGTGGGCGACACAGCCTGGGCGCGCTCCGCAAACAACCGGACGGAGTCGAGATCGGCGAGCTGCTCGGGGAAGATCTCGGCGGTCGTGTTCGGCAAGGGCAACGGTGCGATCGGGTACTCCCGCTCGCCGCCGACCTTGAGCGGCTCCCGACTCGTCGTCAAGGCCGTCAATCCTCGTGCGCCCTTCAGCAGGTCGGCAATTGCTGGCGCGGCATCGACGACGTGCTCGAAGTTGTCGAGCAGGAGGAGCGTATTCGTCTCCGGGCCCAAGGCTGCGAGCAGGGCCTGGATTGAGCCGGACGGGCTGGGTACGCCAATCACGGCGGCAATGGCCGGTATCACCTGATCCGGATCGCGAGCTGGTGCGAGATCGACGAACCAGGCACCGTCGGCGAAGGAACCTGCGGCAGCGCGGGCAATTTCGATGGCGAGGCGGGTCTTACCGACGCCACCGGGGCCGGTCAGGGTCACAAGGCGGATGCCGGGGCTTTGCAGCAACCCCGTGATCTCGGCCTGTTCCCGTTCCCGTCCAATCAGGGGCGTGAGCGGCGTTGGGAGCGATTTGGCCGGCGTGATCTGATCGGAGGCGTTCACTGGCTGCCCGATCCAGGGTGTGACTCGTTGCGACCATCGGAACCGGGAGCGGTTGGCTTGCCATCGATGAGACCAGTTTGCATGGCGCGGGCGGTGGCTTCGGTGCGGTTGTGGACGCCGAGCTTGGCGATCAGGTTCGAGACGTGCGTTTCGACCGTGCGGGTACCGATGAAGAGGGTGTCGGCGATTTCACGATCTGATTTGCCTTGAGCGAGGAGGCGGAGGACGTCCAGCTCCCGTGGCGTAAGGGCGTGGTGATCGGTAATCCGGGGTTCCGGCTGGTTGTCGTGTCCCTTCAGAACCAAACCAGCCAGATCAGCGACAGCCTGATCGAGCGGGATCGAACTGCCGCGACGCACCGAGGTGTCAAACACTTCACGGCCCAAGCGAGCGCGCAGGTCGGCCCGGATCGGGTCGATGTGATAAATCTGGAGCGGCCGCACCACGCCGGTTGCAATCATCGCGGCGTGGACCGCGCCCAGCATCGCAGCGGCCTCCTCTGACCGGCCGGCCGCGTGCGCGACTCCGGCAAGTCCCGCCGCAAAGGCTTGGCTATGGCGATCGTCACCGGAGGCGCGCGTCTCCGCGAAACTGTCAACGAAGCAGGCGGTCGCCTCGGTCAATCTGCCCTGCGCCAAGGCGGCAAACCCCTGGACGCCGCGGACGTAGGCCGTGCCAGAACCGTACCCCACTTCCTCCATCAGTGAACGCGCTTCGTCAAGCAACGGAATCGCGGCCTCGACCGGACCGAGCAGGAGATACATGTCGGCCGTCTCAGCCACCGTAAACGCTAACCAGATCGTATCCTCTGCACGCCGCAAGTAGGACTCGCCCGCAACGAGGGCCTCCTGTGCGGCGGCATAGTCGCCGGAGTACTCCCACGTCACCGCCAGGTTGAAGAAGGCACGCCCGACCACAAAGGGATCATCCAACGACTTGCCGAGTGCGATCCCCTGTTCGGCATAGGAAAAAGCCTTCTCCAGTTGGTTCGTCCAGCCAGCCATGAAGGTGGCGAGATGAAGAGCATCGGCATGGCGGTGCGGATCAATCACCGCGTCGCTGGCCAAGGCCGGTTCCAGCCAGCGCAGCACCAGCCCATAGTACGGTCGTTGCGTCCAGTACTCCTCAGTGCCGCCGAGCAAGCGTATGACGTCACCAAATTGACCCACGTCGAGTAGCCGGTCGAGACCGAGACGAAGGTTCGCTAGCTCCCGGTCCATGCGCCTCAGCCACGTGGACTGCTGAGGAATATCTTGCAGACCAGCAGCAATGCGTTCGAGAACGGACACGGTCCAGCTGGCAAGCGCTGAGCGCGCTGACGCGTCCTCGCCCGCTTCGACCAGCTGCTCACTGGCATATTCCCGCACCGTCTCAAGAATGCCAAAGCGCGGCTCCTGGTCGGTCGTATCAATGCGACGGACCAGTCCCTGGTCGATCAACCCGCTCAGCGCGGTCAGCACATCGGGCAGCGGCGGCTCGGCAGCGCCGAAGATATCGGCCGCATCGAAATCGAAGTCTCCGGCCAACACGCTGAGCCGGCGCAGGAGGCTCTGCTCGTCCGCTGAAAGCAGGTCGTAGCTCCAGGCGATCGTGTCGCGCATGGTTCGCTGGCGTTGCGGGAGGTCGCGCGCGCCGCCGGTCAGCAGGGGCAGTCGCTCTTCGAGGCGCTCCCTAAGCGCTGAGGGCGTTAGCATGGTGACTCGAGCTGCTGCCAGCTCAATCGCGAGGGGGAGACCATCCAGGCGCCGGCAGATCTCGGTAACGGCGCCCACGTTGCTGGCATCAAGTCGAAAACCCGGTTGGACGGCCTGGGATCGCTGCTCAAAGAGCTGGATTGCCGGCCAGCGACCCGACTCCGCGGCGCCCGTTATCAATTCAGCGTTTGGCAAGCCCAGCGGCGGCACCGGGTACTGCTGCTCGCCGGTAATGCGGAGGCGAACCCTGCTCGTTCCGAGTATGTGCAGGTCCGGAAGGTCGACAATGAGGCTCGCGACGTCCGGCGCTGCGGCTACCACGTGTTCGAGATTGTCGAGCACCAGGAGCGCACGCTTGCCACGCAGAAATTCCCGGAGCCAGTCGCCAGCGCCGGCGTCACCGGAATCGCGAAGGCCAAGTGTTCGAGCGGTCACCAGCACCACGAGACCGGGATCGCGGACCGGGGCGAGATCGACAAACCAGACGGCGTCCGGGAACGAGTCGGTGGCATGGCGCGCAACTTCAACGGCGAGGCGGGTTTTGCCGACGCCGCCTGGTCCGGTCAGCGTCAGGAGGCGGATGCCGGGGCTCCGCAGCAGGTCCGATATTTCGGCTGCTTCCCGCTCCCGTCCGATGAGCGACGTGAGTGGAACAGGCAGGGAGCCGGCATGGGTCGAGTGCGCTGAGGGATTCACGGCA
>DASQCG010000064.1:0-1926 GCA_035634825.1 Thermomicrobiales bacterium
GTCGATCTGAATCCGGCACAGCGGCCCAATCAGGACGATTATCACAATCGGTTAATGAAGGTATCCTATTATTGTGATATAATCATGATGTGAAAATGAAGGAGGAGTTCCAATGAAGACTTTGCGTGTTTTGCTGAATCCATTCCGTGGCATGCCCCGTCGCAATGAGCGCTATTACCAGGGCGTGATCGGTGTTGGCTCGGGCTATCCGACCTACGACGAGGCGCGCCGCGACCTGATGCTGCGGGATCGCTCGATGTCCATTCCGGGCGGGTGGCGGTAACAGCAACCGGCCTCGCAGCCGGTATCCCCGAACGAGATTGACCCCTGGCACCTCGCCAGGGGTCAATTGTTTGTATGCCCTGACCCATTCCGGATATCGCTTCGCGGCCGTTCTCCCTATCCTCGGTAGTGAGGAGAAGAAACGATGAAAGCAAGCATCCGCACCTTCGGTCAGTTCCTGAGCCCCTTCCGCCCCGGCGACCGCCGCACGGCCGACTACTACCGTGGCGTGATCGAACCCGGCGCCGGCTACCCCACTTACGATGAGGCCCGGCGGGATCTCGCCCACCGTGACCGCGCGACCTCCGTGCCGCCGGTATGGCATTGATCCGCCCATCCGAGATCGCTGGATAATGATCGTCGTGCGGTCGGCGCCGCCCGGAATTGAGATCCCCGTCTCAATTCCGGAAGTGGGTTGATGGTATGTGCGAACTCGATTCGACAATCGGCCGGGACCGCACCGGAATGAATTCCGGAGCTAGGGTACGGATGTCGTCTGAAGCCGACAGAGCGCGGCCCCAACTCCACTGCCAATTTTGGTCAGCACCAACCATAAAGCGACCGGGCAGCTGCCGCATAGGTCGAGCCGCATTCCGAGTAGGATGAGTTCATGGAAACGCGATACCTTGCCACGACGGATTCGCCGGCTGGGCCACTGCATGTCGCCGTGACCGGGGACGGCCGGCTGTGCGGCGTCTGGTTCGGCGTTGTGACGCCGCCGGCTGAGGTCGAGGCGTCGGTGCGGCGTCACGGCCGGACCCCGGTCTGGGATGCCGATCGGACGGCGCAGGTGACGACCCAGATCGCCGAGTACAACGATCGCCACCGGACTGCGTTCGAGATTGAGCTGGCGATCGAGGGCGGTGATTGGGAGCAGCGCGTCTGGCAGGCATTGCTGACGATCCCATACGGCGAGACGCGCAGTTACGGCCAAATCGCAACGCTGCTCGGCGATTCGTCGAAGGCTCGCGCGGTCGGCTGGGCGAACGCCGCCAATCCGATCCCGCTGGTCATCCCCTGTCACCGCGTCATCGGCGCCAACCGGAACCTGACCGGATTCGGCGGCGGCATCGATGCCAAGATCCAGCTCCTCGCCCACGAAGGCGCCATGCTGCCCGGGTTCGGATAACTAACGCAGAAAATGTAGGGATTTGCCGTGGCAAATCCACGCGTCTCAGAAGAGCTGCGGGAAATGCAACGAGCCCGGCCCGTCACTACCGCAGCACCGGCAGCAGGCAGAGGATCAACGGCGGATTTGCCACGGCAAATCCCTACTCGTGGACTGGGCGGGCAAGACCAGAGCGGAGCCGGGCGATCCGGCGGATGAGTCTCGGCGCGCTGCTCGACGAGCGGACCGATTTCACCGAGCTGCGCGGCCAGATCCGACTCCTGATCGACGGCACCCTCGCCCGCACCGCTACGAAGCCAATGGCCGCGACCGCTTGAGCCGCTCGGCCACCCTGACACGATTTTGTATCGTCTCCGCTTCGGTCGGTGTTGCCGCTGTCATGCCGGCAATCCCACCATACGCGGGTCCTGGGCATCCCGTTTGCGCGTGAGCGTCTTCGACGGCCGCGGGAGGATATCGAGATGGGTCTGATCGACGACCGGCTCGAACCCGGCGCTCTTGTTACTTCGCTCGAT
>DASQCG010000065.1:0-3533 GCA_035634825.1 Thermomicrobiales bacterium
CAAGTGCGGAGACATCGAATTCGCCTTGCCAGACTTCGTCTCCAGGTACCCACCAGTGCCCAATGCTTGTCTCGCACGGCCGATCGTCCGCATCGACCATGCGCCGATGCTTGAACGCCCACTGGTTGTTGCACCAACCGCGCTCGCCATTTCCGGCCGGCCGGTAATCCCGGCACGTCCGGCAACAGCGGGGAATGTTTGCCCAGATCCCCTGGGATTCCACTGACGGGCGCTCCGGCTCGCGAGTCTTCTCCCACGAGCGCCAATCGACCTCCTCGGCCGACTCATCCCGGTCGTCGGTAAATGCATGAATCTCGTTGTAATCGCGGTCCGGCAAGGGATCGACAAATTCATCGAGTTCCGGCCATGCCTCAGCCGGTCGAGCGGACATTTCCGGCTCGAGCTCATATGAGGCGCCGCTTTCCGGCTGCTCGTCCTCGAATGGTTCGAGATCGGGCAACTCCACGGCCGACCGGGGCCGTTGCCGAGCGGATTTTCGAATTGGGCTCGCGGCCTCGTTCTGTTCTCGCTGCGAGTCAACCTCCGGCACGGCATCGAATTTATCCTCGTGGCCGGAGTCGGGAAACTCAAAAACGGAGTTCGTCAGTCCACGATTGGCGTGACTCTGCGAATCTCGACTCGGAGGAATGTACTGGTTCGAGATGACAAGGGGCTCGCTCTCGACCTTGGCCGGTTGCGGAACCGTGTAGCCCTTGCTTTGCTGCCGCTCGCGGAAATTCTCCCGCGCTTTCCGGACCAGCTCTCGATCGAGATTGGCGCTGACCGGTCGGGCCGGCTCGCTGGTTTCTGACTCAACGGACTGCCGGGAAACGGGCATGAGGGGTGTGGAGCTCAGTTCTGCGGGAACGACAGTTTCGATCGGTGGGGGCACGACTCGATCGATCCGGGGTGGTCGCGGAGAGGATGAGTCATTCATGACGACTCCAAGGACCGTGTCACTCTCGACGCGCTCTTCCCACTGATCCTGGCCCCAATCGTTTCGGCAACGCAACTCGGCCGCACGGACGAGCAGACGAATTGACGTCGACTCTTGCCGATCAGGATGTGTGCACCAGCCTTGCTTGCCGTCTCGCGCTACCTCGAAGAATCGGCAAGATCCACATACGTGTTTCGCCAACGCCGATCCCCCGGTGCCCCTGCCCGATACGTGAAACACAGCGCAAGGCGGCGAGATGCAAGCGTCGACTCATGGTCAACGGCTGGCGATTTAGTCCAACCACAGGTGCCGTATCAAGCGCTGCACCCCATTGTAGCGACCCCAATAGCGTCTGTCGAGGCAATTGCTGATTTGATTTTTTATCGACTAACACGCCATCTTACGTTATCTTCATATCATCGTCGACAAGTGTCTGCTGCGCTCGATTTCGACCGGTCCGTTCTCCACCGCATGACGTCGTGACACATGGCACACCGGGGCAGGACCGCATCGATGCCACGGTGTACAATTGCCGGCTGTGACGACGGCAAAGGCCGAACTCGTCCCTATTCGCATGCACCATCGAACCGAGAAGAGTATTGGGCAAAGCCATTATTCCGCTCCGCCCCGCCGATACGGCGCCACAACTCATTGCTCAACCGGAGCACCCGACCGGCAAGCGGTTCCATATCTGGACTATCGGCTGCCAGATGAACGAGGCCGATAGCGCCAAAGTCGCGGCCATGCTCCAGGAAGTCGGTTATGCGCCGACCGAGAACGAGACTGAGGCCGACGTGATCGTGCTCAACTCCTGTGTCGTCCGGCAGGCCGCAGAAGACAAGGTCGCCGGCAAGCTCGGCGCGCTCGCCAGGACCAAACGCGACCGACCTGACGTGCAGATCGTGCTGACCGGCTGCATGGTCACCAGACAGCAAGAGCAACTGAAAACCCGGTTCCCACACGTCGACCTCTTCTTCGATCCGTCGGACTTCGACAAGCTGCAGACGCTGATTCCGGAGCTTTCGGATCTGCACGACGA
Organism: Thermomicrobiales bacterium; assembly: GCA_035634825.1. GTDB lineage: Bacteria > Chloroflexota > Chloroflexia > Thermomicrobiales > UBA6265 > DASQCG01. The sequence goes on from DASQCG010000065.1 coordinate 1,977, forward strand.
CCTCGGCCAGATTCCGCACTACTACCTGCCGGAGTCCGTCGACAGTCGGGTATCGGCGTACGTGCCGATCATCTACGGCTGCAATTTCCTCTGCTCGTACTGCATCGTCCCCTATCGACGCGGCAAGGAGCGGAGCCGACCAGTTGCCGATATCGTTCGCGAGGTCGAAGGTCTCGTCCGTCATGGCGTCAAGGATGTGACGCTGCTTGGACAGACGGTCAATGCCTACGGTCACGATCTCCCGGAGGAGACGAATCTGGCCGCACTGCTGCGAGCGGTCGATGCCATCCCGGGCCTTGAACGGCAGCGATTTCTTACGTCGCATCCAAAATACATGACTGACGAACTGATCGATACCATGGCCGATCTGCCCTCGATCTGCGAGCACCTCAACCTGCCGGTCCAGGCGGGTGACAACGAGGTCCTCAAGCGAATGCGACGGACGTATACGGCTGATCTCTGGCGAGACCGGATCGCCTACGCACGATCCAAGATGCCCGGCCTCACGGTCGCGACCGACATCATCGTCGGCTTCCCTGGCGAAAGTGAGGACCAGTTCCAGAACACGCTCGACCTGCTCGAGGAGGTCGGCTGTGACAAGGTCCACGTCGCCATGTACTCGCCGCGACCGGGCACGCTTTCGGCGCGCTGGGAGGACGATGTCCCGCACGAGGAGAAGCACCGAAGGCACCAGGCGGTGGAGAAATTGCAGGAGCGAATCCTGACCTCGCGGAATCAAGATCGGGTCGGCGAAGCCTACGACGTCCTCATCGACACCCGCCAAAAGGGCCGCTGGACCGGCCGTACCCGCGGCAATTTGTTGGTCCACGTCGATTCCGATCGTGACTTGATCGGGCAGAACGTGCGGGTGCGGATCACCGAATCCTCTCCCTGGTACTTGATCGGAACCGTTGACGGCGCCATTGCCTGATCCAGAACAACACCGGCTGACGACGTCAGCGGAAAGGAAACTTCAGCGTGAGTGAAACGAAGCAAGTCACCCGTCGACAAATGGTCGACGACGCCCGTCTCGCGGCGATCGAGGGAAGATGGGAAAACGCCCTGACCATCAACCAGCAGATCGTTGAGCGATCCCCGCGGGATGCCGCCGCCTACAATCGGCTTGGCAAGGCCCAACTCGAGCTCGGCAACGTGCAGGACGCGATCGACGCCTATACAGCGAGCCTGAAAGCCGACCCTGCCAACATGATCGCCCGGCGCAACCTGCACCGCCTCGAGCAGCTCGGTGGCCGCGAAAGCGAGATCGAGCGGCGCGAGAAGAAGCTGACCCCGCGCACCAGCGTCTTCATTCAGGAAGTCGGCAAGACTTGGTTCGACGAACTGATCAATCCGGCTTCGACCGATGTCCTCGCAGATGTGGCCTCGGGCGAGGCGCTCGAGCTCAAGGTCAAAAGTCGTCGGCTGCTCGTTTTGCGGAGCGATGGCGCCGAACTCGGCGAAATCGACCCGCGGACGGCCGAGCGCGTAATCGAACTGATGAAGGGTGGGAACACGTACGAGGTCTACGCACTCGGCCAATCATCAGCCGGGCTGCGC
>DASQCG010000066.1:0-5490 GCA_035634825.1 Thermomicrobiales bacterium
AGTCGCGACAACGATCCACGGCAAGGGCGCGATTGCCGAGACGCATCCGCTCAGTCTCGGCGTGGTCGGGGCGAACGGTGCCCGCCCATTTGCCAACCAGTACCTGGCCGAGGCGGATGCGATCCTCTTCGTCGGCACTCGCGCCAATTCGACCGACACCAACGGTTTCACCTCGCCGCCGCGCGAGGGACCGCAGATCATCCAGATCGACATCGACACCAACCGGGCCGGAGTCAATTTCCCGCAAAGCCACGACCTTGTCGGCGACGCGAAGACGACGCTGGCCGCGATCATCGAGGTAATTCCCGAGAACCGGGAGCGGGCCGAGGCGATCGCGGCCCAAACCAGAGAGTTGCGGACGGCCTGGCGCCTGGCTGAAGTCGAGCCACGCCGACTGCTCGAGGCCGATCTGCTGGACCCGCGCGACATCGTTATCGCGCTGCAGGAGGAGTTGCCGGAGGATGTCGTCGTCCTCGCCGAGCCCGGCACGCCGACGCCGAACGTCTCCGCTTACTGGGAGTGCCCGGCACCAGGCCGGACCGTGATCGATCCACGTGGCCATGGGCCGATGGGTTACGTGATCCCGGCGGCTATGGGCGTCTCGCTGGCCGATCCGGAGCGTCCGGTGGTTGGGCTGTGCGGCGATGGCAGCTTCGCGATGGCCTGCGGCGAATTGGAGACTGCGAACCGGCTGCAATTGCCGGTGCTCTATGTTCAGTTCACCAACAACTCGCTCGGCTGGATCAAGATGCTCCAGCATCTTTACCTGGGCCAGCGCTATTTCAGCGTCGATCCGGGCCCGATGAACTACGTCGGCGTCGCGCAGGCAATGGGTCTGGAGGCAATCCGGATCAATGATCTCGGCCGGCTCCGGGAGGCGGTCCGAGAGTGGCTGACCCACCGCCGCCCAACCTTCATCGACGTCCCGGTCCCCGACGAGATCACGCTGGCACCACCGGTCGCCCCTTGGCAAGCCGCCCTGGACGGAGCCACCAGCCGCCCGGTGTATTAGGACCAGGTAATAAGGGTAAAGGTGCCTTCGCGGGCGACGACTGAAAAGTCGCGCTGGTCATAGGTCAGCACGCGTTTGCCGCGCCGTTCCGCGCATGCAATGACGGCCGCGTCGGCGAATCCGAGTGGCAAGTTTCGGTACCTCTCAACCAACTCCCGGATACGCGAGAAATCAGAGTTGCCGCAATCGAGCAATAGGGCCCCGTTGTCAAGGTTTTCCAAAAATGACCCGAGTGCGCGGTCGCCCGCTCGGGTCTCGAGCATGTAGGCGACCTCGCTCATTATCCCCGCGGGCACGATCAAGGGTCCGGTGTCAGACTGAACAATTTCAACGGCGTGCGCATGATCCTGATCACGGCGCATGAAGAGCGCAATGATCGCGGACGAGTCAAGCGTGATCACTTGGGGTGCCAGTTGGCCTTCAGCCACTCCTCCGTATTCCGGGCGGTAAGGGACTCGTCCTCATCGTCGATCATTCCTATGAACGACGGTAAGCGGCGACCTTCGTCGCAGATGTAGCGATCCACGGCTTCCCGAATTAGGTCGGCTTTGGGCCGATGCTTGCTCTTGGATATCGCGTCCAAACCGGAGTCGAGTTCTTCTGGTAAGTAAATAGTTGTCTTCTTCATCACCGCATCCTGGTTTCGCTCAGTTGCCACGCTTCCTTGAGCCACTCGCGGTAATTTGTGGAGTTAACCTCACGGTCAGAGCCAATACCGATGGCTTGAGGCTTTGCTGGCCGGTGTTCCGATACATATGACTCAACCAACTCGCGAATTATCTCGGCCATCGATTTCTCCTGCCGTTTGGCCACCAGCTCGAATTCCGCTTGCAGCCCCTCTGGTAGGTAGATGGTTGATTTCCGCATGGCCGTCCTCCTGAAACTTCACGGCGATGATCTCGCCAGTTCAAACTCAGATATACCATATGCCATATATGGCATATGGTATATCTAGATTCGTCCGAAAGCGATTTCGGCGACGGGCTTGACTTGAGTGCGCGCGCCGGGGCCGGACATGTTCGGGAGCGTTGCGTTGACGTGAGCGACGATCTGCTCGGCGGTCAGGATGCCGTTGTCCCAAGTGGTATGGGCGTCGGCGGCGAGCGTCACCTCGAAGCCGCGGTTCATCGCGCCCCTCGTTGCTGCGTCCACGCAGAAGTCGGACTGGATGCCGCAGGTCACGAGACGTTCAATCCCTGCCTCGCGCAGGACCTGCTCCAGGTTCGTGCCGGTGAAGGTGTCGCAAATTCGCTTGACGATGACCGTCTCGCCCGGCTGCGGCGCGATCGCCGCCCGGATCGCGAAGCCCGGCTGACCTGGCTGCAGCGCCGGGTCGACCTGATCGTGGTGTTGGATGTAAATCACCCGCGCGCCGGCTGACCGCGCCTTTGCGATCAGCGCGGCGATGTTGGCGACGGTCTGGTCGGCCTGGAAAACCGGCGGTTGCTGGTCCGGGCCGAACATCGACTCCTGGACATCGATGATGAGCAATGCGGTCGGCGGCGACGATTCCCCTGCGGTCATCGCCGGAATAGCCTACGCGCCCGCCGGGGCGAACTCGATCTCGGCCGATGCCTTGCCGGAAATGTCTGTGCCAGGACCGGGCAGGTTTGGCAGGACTTTGTTGTGGTGGGCGATGATCTGCTCCGCCGTCAGCACGCCGTTGTCCCACGTCGAGTGAGCATCGGTGGCCAGCGTCACGTTGAAGCCGCGGTGCATAGCCGAGCGCGTGGCCGAGTCGACGCAGAAGTCGGTTTGCATCCCGCACGTCACCAGGTGCGTCACCCCGGCCCCACGCAGGATCGGCTCCAGATCGGTGGCGCAGAACGAGTCGCAGGCCGTCTTGTCGATCACCGTCTCGCCCTCGAGCGGTGCGATTGCCGGATGAACCTCGAACGCGGGATTGCCGGGCGACATGAGCGGGTACTTCGATTCCACATGGCGGACGAAGATCACCTTCGATCCGGCCGCGCGAGCGTTATCGAGCATTGTTCCGATATTGGCCAATACCTCGTCCTTTCGGAAGGGCGAGGGATCGTCCGGGTAGTCATCCATCATCGCGCCCTGGACGTCGATCACCACCAATGCGGTCGGCTTGCTCAGCTCGCTCATTATTCTGACTCCCGCTTCTACGGCGACTTCTATACTTCTTCTCGATGCGCGCCCGGGCTTCGAGATTGCCCGTCAGTGAAACGCATCGGAGGAGAACTCTCATGAATGCTAGCACATCTGTTCGCGTCCGTTTTGCGCCCAGCCCGACCGGTTCGCTCCACGTTGGTGGCGGCCGGACCGCCCTCTTCAATTACCTTTTCGCCTATGGCCAGGCCAGGCGCGAGGGCCGCGACGGCACCTTCATCCTCCGCATCGAGGATACCGATCAGACCCGTCTCGTCGAGGGCGCGATCGAAGAGATCCAGGAGGTCCTGCACTGGTTCGGCCTCGATTGGGACGAGGGACCGGACAAGGGCGGACCGCACGGTCCATATATCCAGAGCCAGCGAATCGACATGTACCAGGAGGCGGTCCAGCGGCTGATCGACGAGGGCAAGGCATACCGCTGCTTCTGCACGCGCGAGCGGCTCCAGGCCGTCCGTGAGGATCGGCAGAAGCGCGGCCTCCCGCCCGGTTACGACCGCTACTGCCGCAACCTGCCACAGGCCGAGGTCCAGCACGCGCTCGATCAGGGCATGCCCTTCACGATCCGTTTCGCCATGCCGCGCGAGGGCGAGACTGTCGTCAACGACATGATTCGTGGCGAGATGACCTTCCAGAACGAGTTGATGGAGGACCTGATCCTGCTCAAGTCGGACGGCTTCCCGACCTATCACCTCGGTAACGTAGTCGACGATCACGACATGGAGATAACCCACATCATGCGCGGCGACGAGTGGATCGCGACCGCGCCGATCCATGTCCAGCTCTACAAGGCGTTCGGCTGGGACGCTCCGCAGTTCGCGCACATGCCACTGATCCTCGCACCGGGCGGTGGCAAGCTCTCGAAGCGGCACGGTTCGACGGCGATGGAGGAGTTCCGCAGTCAGGGATACCTGCCCGAGGCGCTGATGAACTATCTGGCGCTGCTCGGCTGGAGCCTGGACGCGACGACCGAGATCCTCTCGAAGGACGACCTGCTCCAGCACTTCACGCTCGAGCGGGTCAGCCCATCCCCCGCCACGTTCGACTACGCCAAGCTGCTCTGGTTCAACCAGTACTACATTAATCACATCGTGACGGTGGAGGATCTGGTCCAGCGGGTCGCGCCGTTCCTGGTCGAGGTCGGTCTGATTGAGCCGGACTGGGCTGATCCGGGTAACCCGAAGTACCCGCTGCTTCACGAGGCAGCGCGACTCCTCAAGGACCGGATCAAGACCCTCGCCGAGGCCCCGGACCTGATGAGCTACTTCCTGCTCGAGGAGTTGCCGGCGTACGATGCGACCCTGCTCGTCCCGAAGAAGACCGAGCCGGCTCAGGTTCGGACCGCGCTGCAGGAAGTTTCCGGGTTGCTGGAGACCATCGATTTCGACAATCTCGAAGCGACTGAGGCGGCATTGCGCGCTCTGGCCGAGCAGCAGGGGCTCAAGGCGGGACAGCTCTTCATGCCGATCCGCGTCGCCGCGACCGGTCGCACGGAATCCCCCGGTCTCTTCGAGACGTTGAGGGGGATAGGGTCCGAGCGCGTCCGCCGCCGCGTCGCGAACGCGATCGTGCTTCTCGACGAGTGATCGGAGGGCGTCATGCGACGTCGCGATCTCCTGATTGGTTCATTGGCACTGCCGTTCACCCGGCTTGGACGTGGGGCCGCGCAATCGGGCGGCACACCGGTTCCGGGGGATCAGTGGGCGCACCCGGAGTGGTTCGCGGACCCGACCTGGATCGCCGACCACCTCGATGACCCATCGGTCCGCATCATCGCCCTGACACCGCATGACGACTTCGCGAAGGGCCATATCCCTGGTGCGGTCCAGGTCGATTGGCCGGACCTCAACCTGACCGACTCGGCCGACGCCACGGTCGAGAAATGGCGGGGCGACATCGAGAAGCGGTTGACCGACCTCGGCGTGACGACGGACAGTACGGTTGTCATCTACGATGGCGGCACCTTCTACGGTGCGCGCCTCTGGTGGATCCTCGACCAGCTCAGCCACAAGGACAAGCGAATCCTCGACGGCGGTCTCAGCGCCTGGACCAGGGCCGGCGGCACGATCGAGACCGGCGCGGCCAAGCCATCGCCCGCATCACTGCCGTATCAAGGCACGCCGAACGAGGCGACGTTGGCCCGGCTTGACGAGGTCGAAAAGGCGTCCGAAACCGGCTCGGCGGCACTGGTCGATGCCCGGACGGCCGAGGAGTACGCCAAGGGCCATATCCCGGGCGCAGTCAACATCGCCTTCCTCGACAACGCCAAGCCAAACAGCGGCGGCGCCTGGAAATCGCCGGCGGATCTCCGCGCTATGTACACAGCCAAGGGCGTCACCCCG
>DASQCG010000067.1:0-22016 GCA_035634825.1 Thermomicrobiales bacterium
CCCAAAGCCCACGGTCCGTTGACCACCATGCCGGCCTTGCCGCTCTTGAACAAGGAGCTGATGGCAGCGTCGTCGTTCTGCTGGAAGAGGCCCGGCTTGGTCGTGAAGTTGCCGAGCCACGTCAGGAAGTTGACCGTCTCGGGCGAGTTCAGAATGCACTTGTTCTGGTCATCGAACAGCTGGCCGCCGAAACCGAACAGGAATCCGGCCGGGTGATAGAAGTTGGAGAGGAGCGCGAGGCCGTAGGTGCCGCTCGCCATGCCGGCGGAGACGGAGTAGACCTCGTTCGTGTCCTTCGGGGCGGTCTTTACCAGATCGGTGTTGTAGTAGAGGGCGACACACTCGAAGCTCTCCGGCAGGCCATAAAGCTTGCCGTCGAACTTGAGTTGGTCGATCGTGGCCGGCAGAAAGGCGTCGGTGATGTCGCTCGTGGCCATATCGTCGAGCGCCTTGATCAGCTCACCGGTCGCCAGCTCGCCGACCCAGTCGGCAGGGCCGATGAGGAGATCCGGACCGCCGCCGGTTGCGGTGTCGGTGCTGAACTTGTTCTTGAGCTGATCGAACGGGACAGCCAGGGCTTCGACTTCGACATTCGGATTGGCGGTTTTCCAGGCAGGAATGACTGTGTTATTGAGCGTGTCGGCCTCGGCGCCGGTCCAGCCGTGCCAAAGAGCGAGTTTGCCGCTCAGGTCCTGCGCTCCTGCCAACCGCAAGCCAGTCCCCGCGAGCAGTGGAGTCGCCGCCAGCGCTGCAGAGCCCTTGATAAACGACCGTCGCTTCATTCTGAGCCTCCTTGATCAGGTCTGTCGCGCCGAAGCTGGAACGAACGTCGCTCCCTGGATTGTCACGGCGCGCTCCCGAACCGCGTTGCTCTGATTGTGTACCACATCGCGCCCAAATCGGGGCCCGTCCGCCTAACTATGAAGGGAAACCGCGCAGTCAACCAGCTGCCCGACACGCTCGGCAATTCGCCGAAACTCCGCCGCGACGTGTGGCGGCAGAGGGCCTGCCCGTTGGACCTCGAGTGTGATCTGTGGTCCCGTGGCCACGCCGAGCCCACGCTCGCTGGCGATCCGGACCAGCCCGGTTTGCCACGGGTTGAGCCCGACATCGCCGGCTGGCTGGGCGATTGCGCGCAGACCGCGACCGGCAACCTCGGCCGCGATCAAGTCAGTCGATGCGACCAGAATATGCTGGCCGCTCCACTCGGCGACCTGGAGGAGCAGTTGCGGAGCCGCACGAGCAGCATTCTCGACGATCTCCTCGTCCAGGAAGGGGGTGACGCGCATCAGCAGCCGGCGCTTGCGCGGCACGAACCGGGACCAGAGCCCGATTGCGTAGAGCTGATCCACCTGCGCTGGATCGGGATCGAGCAGAAGCTCGGTCACACCTACAATTGTGCGCACTTCATTCGCGCCAACGTGGACATCATTGCCGGGCTCGAGGACGGTAACGACAGACTCCGCGGTCGATTGATCTGTCCGCACCCAGGCGGCCACACGTCCCGTCATCCGCTGTGGGTTCACTGACTCGGTCGCCACAAGGACTTTGCCCGGAGCCGACGACCAGAGAATGCCAAGAAACGCTGCAAACGCCGCTCGCAGCGGCGCCCACTCGCTGCCAATCCAAATCTGCACCGGTGCGGTTGGTAAAGTTTCGTCCGTCACGCCGTGAAGTCTATCGCCCTAGCATGTCCGTGATCGGACATTGGAACGAGACAGCGGCCGGAAGGAATTCTTCCGGCCGCTTTTCTTCGGACTAGTACGCGGGCAAACCTACGACACCGGGGTGCCCTGGGCTTGTGGCGTCTGCGAGTTGAACAGGTAGACCGTCACTTCGGTCTTGTCGCCCTTCTTCTTCAGCGTGGCGATTCCGTAATAGCCGGAGTTGTTCTGCTGGTTGAGACCGATATAGAGCTCGTCGTCGAGCACCGGGCCACCGATATCACCACAGGCGATGTAGTTGGCGATGTTCTGATCGCTCTCGTGGACGTTGATCGCGTACGCCTCCTTGAGGAGATCATCGAGGCTGACATCGATCTCCTTCTGGGAGTACTCGACCGGATTCGCCGTCAACGAACCCTTGATGTCCTCGGGAGCCGGCATCTTGTCATCATCGGTCAAGCGCGGACCGACGTTGTCCAGCGGATAGGCGGGATTCGGATCGAGTTGAGCGCATGTGCCCTTATGGACGTGTGCCGGATGCGTTACCACGGTCGCGGGGGTTTCGGTGGCGTCCTGCGCATAGGCGCCGGAGCCCAGCACACCGAGACCCAACACCGCGATCACAGCCAGCGCGAGCAGATTGCGGCTACTGGTCAACAGCTTGGTCATCGTCTGATTTCCCTTCTCATTGAAACAGTGACGGTCGAACTACTGAAGATCGGCACGGTCCTTCTCGCTCATTGGGTCGCCGCTGGGTACCGGCGCCTCGTCGGCGTTGTCGGTTTCTTCGGCTTGCCCGAGACCGCTGTCGTGGGACGGATGCGTCGGCGGATTGACCGCCTCCTCCGCCGGGCCCGAGAGATCCGGTCGGGCACGGGAGTCCTTGATCGGTTGCCCTGTCCGATCCGAGTTCCACCCCTCCCGCGAGGCCTCGCCGCGCTCGCGGTCGCTACCTGTGTTGCTTCGTTCGCTCAACAGTCCACCTCCTCAACGCTCGCTCCGATGCGAGCCATGCCATTCATTCTGGGTGGTCGTGCGGCACGTGAAGTGATCGCAGCTACGGTCCAACTGTGCGCATGCGACACCTGACCCAGTGACCAATGGGAGGCGGAGGTGTCCAGTTGGCTGGTGCCCTTTTACCAGGCCCGCTCAGCGGAAATCGGAGGCAAGCATTCAGTTCGCGATGCCCCGACTGCCCGTTTTCCTGGCAACGATTCGAACAGGTGGTCGAAATTCGATGTTGTCGGTGATACGATGACCCTCCGGCCCGGTTCCAGGTTGGCAGTCGGCGGAGGCGTCTTCCCTTGAATTCCGAGTTCAGCGTTGCGGGCTCCTACGGGTACGACCGCTCGAGTCCGGTTCGGTGGATCCTGTCGCACATCTGGAGACACAGGTTCTTCGCGATCACCGCTGTGCTGGCGATGGTTGCCCATAACGGGCTCAACAGCATGGTCCAGTGGTTGATCGGCCGCGCCTTCGATCGCCTGCTCGAACCCTCTCCGGACCGCGACGCCCTCATTTCGATCACGATCGCTCTGATCGTCATTGTTGCCTGCCGCAGCGTGCTCGATCTCGGCGCATCCTTCCTCGCCCAGATCACGGCCCAGCGGCTTGAGCGCGACAGCCGGGAGGAGCTTTACCAGTCCCTGCTCGGCAAGAGCCAGACCTTCCACAACAAGCAGCGCGTCGGCGACTTGATGGCGCGGGCCAACAACGATGTCCGCCAGCTGACCATGATGATCCAGCCCGGCGCAGCGCTGATCATTGATTCATTCTCGGCGCTGTTCGTGCCGATTATCTTCATCGCTTTCCTGAAGTGGCAGCTCCTGCTCTCGCCGCTGATCTTCACCGTCATATTCATCGTCCTGCTCCGCCGCTACATGCGAAAGATGGAGCCGGTCGCGGCGCGTCAGCGCATGGAGTTCGGCCAGATGAACTCGGTCCTGACGGAGTCGGTGACGGGCATCGAGGTGGTCAAATCGACCGCGCAGGAGGCGCAGGAGCAGGCCAAATTCCTGAGCCGGGCGCGCGCCTACAGAGATGCCGCCGTGCGTCAGGGCCGGCTTGAGGCGGGGTATTTGCCGACACTTTTCGTGGGTTTCGCGATCGCGGGCGCGGCCATCCATGGGCTGATCCTGATCGATCGCGGCCAGTTGACGGTCGGCCAGCTCGTCACCTACCTCGGGCTGATGGGGCTGCTGCGCTTTCCAGCTTACATGTCGATCTTCTCCTTCTCTCTGATCCAGCTCGGCCGGGTCAGCGCCCACCGCATCCTCGACCTGATCAACGAGCGGACCGACCTCGACCAGAACACCGGCGGCCATACGGGCAGGATCCAGGGCAAGATCGAATTCGCAGACGCCTCCTTCACCTACGGTGGCGAGCCGGTGCTGGAACATGTCTCGTTCACGGTCGAGCCGGGCGAGACTGTTGCGCTCGTCGGCGAGACCGGCTCCGGCAAGAGCACGCTGACCAAGCTGGTCAACCGGATCTATGACGTGACGGACGGTCGGGTCCTGATCGACGGCGTGGACGTGCGCGACTGGCAGCTCGACACGCTCCGCTCACAGATCTCAACCATCGAGCAGGACATCGTCCTCTTCTCGCGGCCGGTTGCCGAGAACATCGCCTTCAGCCTTGGACAGGACGCGCCGATTGAGGCAATCCGCCAAGCCGCGCGCGACGCCCAGGCCGACGGCTTCATCAGCGAGATGCTCGACGGCTACGAGACCGTAATCGGCGAGCGCGGCGTCACCCTCTCCGGCGGTCAGCGGCAGCGAATCGCGATCGCCAGGGCGTTGCTGACTGATCCGCGTATTCTGATCCTCGACGATTCGACCAGCGCGATCGACTCCGCTACCGAGGACCAGATCCAGCGCGCAATCAAAGCGATCAGCGCCGATCGGACGACGCTGCTGATCACGCACCGTCTCAGCCAGATCCGCTGGGCTGACAAGGTCCTGGTCATGCGCCACGGCCAGGTCGTCGATTTCGGTACGCACGACGAGTTGCTGGTCCGGTGCGACCTCTACCAGCGCATCTTCGCGCGGTATGACGATGCACCTGACCGCGCAGCCGTCACGATCGGGGAGGCGAGCTGATGGCCTTCATCATGAACGGCCTCGACGCCGAGAGTTACGCCCGCACCTACACCGACCGCCAATTGATCGAGCGGATCAGGGCCTATTTCCGCCCGGAAGCTCGAAAGATCAGCCTTGTAACCTTGATGGTTGTACTCAAGTCGGTGTTCGATGCGGCCCTGCCGATCCTGATCGCGATCGGACTGGACCGGGTCATCTCCCCAGACGGTGTCGATAACCGGGTCTGGTGGCTGGTGGCAGGGATCGTCATCTTCGGGGCGCTGTCGTGGGGCGTCAACTTCGTCCAACAATCGAAATCGGCTGAGATCGTCGGCAATATCATCCTGCGGCTGCGAACCGACGCGATCAACGCGGTCATGAAGCGGGACATGTCATTCTTCGACGAATACGCCTCCGGCCGGGTCGTCAGCCGGGTCACGTCCGACACGCAGGACTTCTCGAACACGGTCACGCTGGTGCTGGCGCTCTTCAGCCAGATTCTGCTCGTCTTCATCATCACGGCCGTGCTCTTTACCCGTAGCGCCTATCTGACGATGTACGTGCTGATCCTGATCCCGATCATCGTCGGCGTCGCGCTCGCATTCCGGAAGATCGCGCGCCAGGTGACGATCGAGTCGCAGCGGGTCCAGGGCGAAGTCAATGGCATGATCCAGGAGACGATGCGCGGGATCGCCGTGGCCAAGAGCTACCGGCAAGAGGCCACGATCTACCGCGAGTTCGAGGAGGTCAGCGACCGTACATACCGGATCCGGCTGAAGCAGGGCTTCATCTTCAGCGGCATCTTCCCGCTCCTCTTCGCGATCGCCGGATTGGGGACAACGGCGTTGGTCTGGGTCGGCGGCAACCAGGTGATCGACGGCAACATTTCAGCCGGCGACTGGTACCTCTTTCTGCAGGCGGTCGCGCTGTTCTGGTTCCCGCTGACGAGCATCGCGTCCTTCTGGAGCCAATTCCAGCAGGGTCTTTCGGCAGCGGAGCGGGTTTTCGCGCTGGTCGATGCCGAGGCGCGGGTGGTCCAGACCGACGACGTTAAGCCGGCGAGGCTGGTCGGCGAGATCGAATTCCGGGACGTGACGTTCGCCTACAAGAACGAGCGGCCGGTGCTCGAGAATTTCTCGCTGACGATCGCGCCGGGCGAAACGATTGCGCTCGTTGGTCATACCGGTGCTGGCAAATCAACCCTTGGCCGGTTGATTGCGCGCTTCTACGAATTCCAGGGCGGACAGATCCTGATCGACGGACAGGACATCCGCTCGTTCGACCTCAGCGCGTATCGCCGCCAGCTCGGCATCGTTCCACAACTCCCATTCCTCTTCTCCGGCACAGTCCGCGACAACATCCGCTACGCCCTTCCGGACGCGACCGAGGAGCAGATCGAGTACGCCGCCTCGCACATCGGCCAGGGCGACTGGGTTGATGCATTGCAGGACGGTCTCGATACCGAGATCGGCGAGGAGGGGCGCGGACTTTCGATGGGCCAGCGGCAGCTGGTCGCGCTGGCTCGCGTGCTGATCCAGGATCCGGGCATCATCATCCTCGACGAGGCGACCGCGAGCGTCGATCCGTTGACCGAGACACAGATCCAGGAGGGTCTGGCGACGGTCATGGCCGGTCGAACTTCGATCGTGATCGCGCACCGCTTGAGCACCATCCGGGAGGTCGACCGGATCATCGTGCTCGACCACGGCAAGATCGTCGAGCAAGGCAACCACATCGCTCTGATGCAGGCGGGGGGCCGCTATGCCGAGCTCTACAACACCTATTTCCGCCACCAGTCGCCCGACTACAAGCCCGGCGAGGGCTTCGTCGCGGTAAACGAAGCCAACGGCCGAACAGACGGCCTCTCTCCGAGTCCGGTCCCGGCCTGATTACTGGTACCGAACTCGGCGCCCGGTCAGGCCGCGTTCAGTGTGTTGAACGCTCCGCACTCGGGGCAGTCGATGTCGCGCACATTGAGCAGCTGCGAGTTGTCCATAAAGCCGATGATGGTTCCGCAGCGGACGCACATGAAGACGGTGGATGGCTGGATCGAGTCGAACGGTAAGGCGTAAAGAACCTGCCTGCGCAGGTTCGCGAGGTCGTCGCTATCGGTGACCCGTCGTTTGATTGCGTCCATGGAGTGGCTCCCTTCGGGTTCAGGAGTGCGAGCGACTCAACCAACTCGCTGTCCACACCATATGACCGAACGACCTAGCCCGTAATAGCTACCCGGTCCAGTCAATTACAGTACCGAAGTATCGCCAGGCTCCGGGGCTGATCTCCTACACAGGTCAATCTTCCAGCCACTCGGTGATGAAGTGGTCGTTGCAGTGGATGTCGACCTGCCGGAGGGTGCTGGTTCCGGTGTTGACGAACGTGTGCGGCGTGTTCGGCGGTGCGATCAGGACCTGCCCGCCGCATGCGTCGACCGTTTCGTCGCCGACCGTGTACCGCGCCTGCCCCTCGAGGATGATGAAGATCTCGGCGTAGGGGTGTCGGTGCAGCTTTGGTCCACGGCCGGGTTTCATCTGGACCCAGATGAAGGTTGAGGCGACGTCCCCGTATCGGTACCCTTCGAAGTCGCCGCCGGGAAGATCGTTCAGGTTGACCATCATCGTCATTGGTAGTCACTTTCCGCAGATGAGCTGATCGGGCATTGGCCTCAATCATACGGATCCGAGGGGTCGGGTACAGTGGCGTCATCATGCTTCGGCCGCTGGGTCGCGGGCTGCGCGACACACTCGACAATCTGCTGCCCTTCACGCTCGCTTCGTTCGCCTGGTGGCTTTCGCTGCTGCTGATCGTGACCGCGCCGGCCGGGACCCTGGCGCTGTTCGCCTTCGCCGATCCCAAGTCAATCGATGATCATCTCCGCCTGACCCGGCAGGAGGCACTGGCGATCGTCCGGCGCGACCTGCTCCGGGCGTGGGTGATTGCGCTTGCGATCGGGGTTCCGGCGCTGGTGCTGATCAACAACATCGCGGCCTACCACGACGGCGATGTGCGCTGGCTGGTCCCGTTCTGGGGCGCGCTCCTGCTACTGGTGCTCGGAGTCGGTGGTGTGGCCTGCTCACTTCGCGCAGTTCACGGGTTGGCGATCGGGGATGCGCTCCGGCGCGGGGCGGTATTGACCTTGGCGCGGCTGCCGCAGGTTCTGATCGTCGCGATCCTGCTCTGGATCATCATCGCAATCGGCGGAATCCTCGTCGTTCCGGCACTGATGTTCCTGCCGACATTGGTCGCCGCGACCGTCAATCACCTTGTCTACGACGCGCTCGGCATCACGATCGCCAATCCACTCGCCCCCACAGTCGAACGCCAGGCCGAAGACCAGCGGGCGAAGGGCGGCAAATACTCAGTCGGTTGAGGGTGGAGGGTTGATGGAACGGAAAGGTAGCGGGTAGTCGGTACGCTTTTTTCACCGACCATCGACCACCGTCAGCCCTTGATGCCGCTGCTGACCTGGCCTTCGACGAACCAGCGTTGGAATACCAGGTAGAAGATCGCCATTGGCACTGTCGTGATTACGGCGATTGCCATCATGGTCGGCCACTCGGTGTAGTTGGCCTGGCGGAAGTAGGCAAGGCCGAGCGGCAGGGTGTAGAGCTTCGAGTTGTTGATGAAGATCAACGGCTCCAGGAAGGCATTCCAGGCGCCCTGGAAGCTGAAGATCGCGAGGGCGGTCAGGGCAGGCATCGAGTTCGGCAGGATGATCTGCGCGAACATCCGGTATCGACTTGCGCCATCGACCCGTGCCGCCTCCTCCAGCTCGATCGGAATCGACTCGAAGAACTGCCGCATCAGGAAGATACCGAACGCATCAGCCATAAACGGAATGGTCAGCGCGCCATAGGTGTTGATGATGCCGAGCTGGCGCAGGATCAGGAACTTCGGCACGATCGTGACCATGCCGGGGATCATCATAGTGGCGAGTACGAGCAGGAAGAGGAAATCCTTGCCCTTGAACTGCATCCGCGCAAAGGCGTAACCGGCCATGCTGGCGGTGATCGCGCGCGCGATGACCCACACCGCTGCGACAATCACGCTGTTCAGGAACCAGCGCTCGATGTCCGAGTTGAACACCTTGTGATATGCCTCAGTGGTGGGGTTGGCGGGCCAAAACATTCGCCCGAACGAAAGTGGAAGCGTGGCTTCGCGATTCGTCTTGAGGGAGGTTGAGACCGAGAACATGAACGGGATGAACATCGCCAGCGCGACGAGCGTCAGCACGATATAGGCTATCC
This sequence comes from Thermomicrobiales bacterium, assembly GCA_035634825.1. Lineage (GTDB taxonomy): Bacteria > Chloroflexota > Chloroflexia > Thermomicrobiales > UBA6265 > DASQCG01. The sequence goes on from DASQCG010000067.1 coordinate 8,989, forward strand.
AGTTCAGGATTCGGTCGACCGGCGTCGATACCTCGCGCGAAGTCGTTACCTGGGGTTTCGCTTTGATGGACTCGGTTGCAACCGCCATTCCCTACCTCGCCGTTTGACCTTGGCCGCCCCGAGTCAGGTGGAGCGTCAACCAGGCTCGGATCCCGCCGGGCACCTTCCGGTCCGTGTCGCGTTCGGTCGTGAAGCGACGCTGGATCAGGTAGAGCGTCATGATCACCACAAGCAGGATGATCGCGATAGCGCTGGCGTACCCGAGGCCACGACCCTGCCGGAAGCCTTCCACATAGACCATGTACGCTATGGTGGTCGTCGTCTTCTGTGGTCCGCCCTCACTCATCACGTAAATCTGGTCGAATACCTGGAATGTCCCGATCAGGCCGATCGTGATCACGAAGCCGATGATCGGCTTAAGGAGCGGGACGGTGATGTCCTTGAATTGCCGGAATCGATTGGCGCCGTCCATTGCCGCTGCCTCGTAGACATCCCCGGGCAGACCCTGCAGACCGGCCAGGAAGATGACCATGATCGTGCCGGTGGTCGTCCAGACATTCAGCATCATGATCGAGAGCATGGCCACGCTCGGTCCCTCGAGCCAGGTCGGCACGTTGTGGATGCCGACCTGGCCGAGGAGCACGTCCACGACGCCTTTCGGATTTGCCAGCCACACCGGTCGAGGCGTCGGGAACCCGAACGCTTTCAGCGCGTAGTTGACGAAGCCGCGCGCCGAATACATCCACAGGAAGATGATCGAGATCACCACCGAGGAGCTGATCGAGGGGAAATAGAACGCGGTCCGGAAAAAGGTCCGACCGCGAATGGCGCGATTCGCGAGAACAGCGAGAACGAGACCGGTAATGGTTTGGGCCGGAACGACGCCGAGCGCGTACCAGGTCGTGTTGCGGAAGGCCTGCCAGAAGTCGCCACTCTTGAAGATTGCGCGGTAGTTGTCGAATCCGACCCAGGTCTTGCCGGGATCGGTGAAGACCGGCCAGATGCCGCCCTTCTGAAGCAGCGCGTAGTTATGGAAGCTTAGGTAGAAGGCGAAGAGGATCGATCCGAAGATGAAGACGAGGAAGATGGACATCGCCGGCGCGAGGAACACCCAGCCCGCTCGCTCGTCTTCGACGACGATCGGGTTACGCCTGCGAACTGGAGTGGCGGCGACGGCCATCACGTCCCTCCGGTGACGACGTTGTCATTCAGCGGGAATGAGCCAGTGGCGCCGCTCGTCGGCGCCACTGGCTGGTTGGATGCTAACTCACAGGGGAGGCTTCAGGCGTAGCGCCCCCGCCGCCGAGCTTGATGCGCGATTCCGCCTCCTTCTGCCAATTCTTGAGGGTTGTCGGTACATCGAGGGTGCCGGCGAAGAGACCCTGGAGATCGCCGTTCGCGTCGTTGTAGAAGGCTTGGCCGCCCGGACCGAGCTGCCAGCCGCGGGCATATTCTCCGCTCTTGAGGAACGGCTCGCGCTCCGGGAACTGCTTGAGCCAGGCGTCAGAGAGACCGGTCCGCGCCGGCATTGCGAGACCGAGCGAGGTCCACTTGCCCATGCCTTCGGCGCCGGTCAGGTAGTTGATGACCGTCCAGGCGGCGTCGGGTTGCTTGGTCTCGGCGTAGGCAGAGAATGAGACCGTGAAGGCAAGCGTTGCCTTGCCACTTGGTCCATCCGGCATCTCGGAGATGCCGAAGTCGAGGTCCGGCGCGTTCTCCTTGAGGAATGGGAAGACCCAGTTGCCTTCAAAGACAAGATCGCCGAAGTCCTTGGCCAGTGCATCGCCCGGCCACCCGGCGCCGGTGTCGGCCGGCGTGGTGGCGATGCCGTCCTTGTACATGCCGTAGTAGAAGTCGAGCGCCGTGGCGGCTTCGGGCGAGTCGATCACGATCGACGAGCCGTCCTTGCTGATGACTTCGGCGCCGGCTGCATAGTGGAACGCGAACTCGCGGGCGATGTCGGGCGGGATGACGATCCGGGGCTCGCCGGCCTTGGCCTTGAGCGCCTGCCCCGCCGCTTTAAGCTCGTCCCAATTGGTCGGTGGATTGGCAACGCCGGCGTCAGTGAGCGCCTTCTTGTCATACACCATCGCCAGGCTGGACCAGTCCTTTGGCAACCCATATGTTTTGCCATCCATCTGGAATGACTGAATCAGGCCTGGGTAGAAGTCGGCGGCGTTCACACTGTCCTTCTGCATGAAGCTGTCGAGCTCGAGCAGCGCGCCGTTGACCATGAAGTCTGGCGCGGCCAGACTGTCGACGTAGAAGACGTCGGCAACGCTGCCCGCGGCGATATCGGTCTGGAGCTTGGTCGCGTAGTCTGACGGAATGGGCTCGTAGGTGAGCTTGATATCCGGGTTGGCTGCGCGGAACTCATCGAGGATCTGCTCGAAGAGTTTTTGTTCGGCGTCGGACGAAGTCCAGCCGGTCAGCCGAATTTCAACCTGCTGCGCGAGGGTGCTGTGCCGCAGAATCGTCGGGGCGGCAATCGCGGCGGCCGCCAATGGAATCGCGCGGATCCGGTTGCGGGTCGACCATCGTCGGTTCATAAACTTCTCTGTCATAGAGCCTGCTCCCTTTCCTGGATAGCGTCATTGCCCCAATCATCCGACAGTGCGGAGTACCCAAAGTGTAGGTTCGCTACCAGGGCATTTCTGTAGCGCGAGTAACATTTGCGGGGTCCATTCGAGCCAACTCGTACAATTCTTCGGCCCGGCACCGAGTGCCAGGTTTTGGCGAGTGTGTCGAGTGATAGCCGGTCCTCCCGGCCCGGGTTTTGATGGACAGCCTGAATCGACCGTTACGGCGTGATCGCTCGGTTGCCCTTGCCTACCTCTTCAATTCCGCGCTGACCGGATTCCAGGTCGCCATCGGCGCGACGATGCCCGTGATCCGGTCCGACCTGAACATCAGCCTGACCGTTGCCTCTCTCCATTTCACCGTGATGGCCGTCTGCGGAATGCTCTCGTCCAGCACGGTGGCGCGCGTCGCAGCGCGGTTCGGGCGCCGGGCCACCTGCATCGGCTCCGTTGCCGTTGTCTCGATTGGACTCCTGGCGCTCTGCCTCGCGCCTAGCGTGGCGCTCACGCTGCCGGCGGCGGCTGTTGTCGGCTTGGCCGGTCCATTCGCGATCATCCTCAGCCAAACCGAGGTGCTGGATCGCCACCCGGCGCACCAGGCCATGGCGATGGCGGAGCTGAACCTGGTCGTCAGCATCGCGTTGATGGTGACGACGCTCGGCGTCGGACCGCTCGTCGCGCTCACCGGTTCGTGGCGGATCGCGCTCTTGATCCCGACGGTTGCGGCGATCTCGGCGATGCTGCCACTCCATGGCCTCCAGTTCTCGGACGCATCCAGGCCAAAATCGCGTGGGACAACACGGCGCATGACGGGACTGGCGTGGTTGTTTTGCCTGCTGATCATCTGCCAGGCTGGGTTCGAGTGGTCCTACGGTTACCAGGCGGCCGAATTCCTGTACCAGGCCGGTGGTGTCGCCAAGGGAGCGGCGGCCACACTGATGACTGTCTTCTACGCAGGCATGGTCGTCAGTCGGATCGGGCTGATTCGGGTGGTGCGCCGATTCGCCGCCTCGCACCTGCTGACGGCGTCCTTCGCGCTGGCGCTGGTGGGCTTTCTGCTGCTGGCGGGTGGTCCGACGACCGGGATCAAGGTCGCGGGCCTTCTGATCTCCGGCTTCGGGATCGCGGTCACCTTTCCGATGATCATCACCCTGGCCGCGGCGGCATTTCCGGAGGCGACCGACTGGATCGTGGCGAAGCTCTATCTGGCCGGCGGAATGGCGATCGCCATCGCGCCCTTTGCGATCGGCGCGCTTGGCGACGAAATCGGCATCGCACGCTCATTCTGGGTGCTTGGGATCTTGGCTGCGATGGGCTTGATAGCCAGCCCGTTTCTGCGCCGAGCCCAGGTAGACGGACGGGCGCTATCAGTCGCGCAGGCCAAATAAGGGATGATCGGACTGGTCGATTGGGGTCAGGCCGAGCCACGGTGCGCGGATCGGCGCCGGGCGTTCGCTGAGGACGACATCCTCACATTCCGCGAACTCGCCAATCAGGGCCGGCATCCAGTCGGAGGCGCCGAAGCCCCGGTAGCAATTCACTTCCTGGGCGCGAATGGTGATCGGGACACCGGTGTGATGATGGTTTGGATGATTGCAGGACCCGAACGCGTTCGACGACCCGGCACGAAAGAAGCGACACGAATAGCAGGCCGGGTTCTGCACCTGACACCCCCGATGTCGCGCGCAGGATGACCTGGCAGGTACCGCCGGGCACCCTCGGCTGCGACATTTCGTTATATCCCCAACGTCTTCGCATCCTACGCCCGGCATGGACTGTTTGTCAACACAGTGTTGGCAAGGTGATAAGAATCTATCAGTGTGTGCCGGGGACTGGCGGATGGCGCAACCGCTATGCCTCCCAGGTGCGGTTACATTCAATATGACTTGTCACCATTTGAGCGCTCGATTGCGCTGACGGTGACCGCTCCGGCGGGCGGTACAATCAACGCGTTGAGACGTGGATTTCTGACCCAGAACCCAACGGAAAGCGAACAACCGCGAGAATGAGCGAGCATCAGAATTCCCCTGCGACCCGCACCGAGCGCGACAGCATGGGCGAAATGACCGTCCCTGCCGATGCGTTATACGGCGCCAGCACGGCACGGGCGGTCGAGAACTTCCCGATCAGCGGCATCACGTTCTCGCGCTCGTTCATCCGCGCGCTCGGCTTGATCAAGCAGGCAGCCGCTGAGGCGAACCAGGCCCTTGGGCTACTTCCGGAGGAACGTGCCGCACTGATCGTCCAGGCCGCCCAGGAGGTCGTCGACGGTCGCTGGGATGCCGAGTTCCCGATCGATATTTTCCAGACCGGTTCCGGGACCTCGACCAACATGAACGCCAATGAGGTGATCGCGACCCGTGCGACACAGATCGCGGGCGGTGGCCGGCCGGTCCACCCGAACGACGACGTCAACATGAGCCAGAGCAGCAATGACGTGATCCCGGCGGCGATTCATGTCGCGGCATTTCTACTGATCCGGGAGTCTCTGATTCCTGCGTTGGACCATCTCGAGGTCGTCCTGCGGCGGCGAGCCGAGGAGACGCACGACGTCATCAAGACCGGCCGCACGCACCTGATGGACGCAATGCCGATCCGGCTCGGGCAGCAGATCGGCGGTTGGGCGACGCAGGTGGCGCAGGCCCGGGAGCGGATCGAATCGAGCCTTCAGCGCCTGGCGGAGTTGGCCCTCGGCGGTACCGCGGTCGGCACCGGCATCAATGCGCACCCGGAGTACGGCGCGAAGGTCGCGGCGGCGCTTTCGCAACGGACGGATTTGCCATTCGTCGAGGGGCGTGACCATTTCGCGTTGCAAGCGACGCAGGACACCGCGGCCGAGCTGAGCGGCCAGCTCAAGACCTACGCGGTCGGTTTGATGAAGATTGCCAACGATCTGCGGCATATGAACTCGGGTCCGCAGGCTGGCTTGGCCGAGATCGTGCTGCCGGCGCTCCAGCCGGGCTCGTCGATCATGCCCGGCAAGATCAACCCGGTCATCTGCGAGGCGGTGATGATGGTCTGCGCGCAGGTGATCGGAAACGATCTGACCGTGACGATCGGGGCGCAGATGGGTAACTTCGAGCTCAACGTGATGCTGCCGGTGATCTCGCACAATCTGCTGCAGTCGATCGAGCTGCTCGCCTCGGCATCGAATGTGCTCGCGGACAAGGCAGTGGCCGGTTTCACCGTCAACACGCAGCACATTGCCGACCTCGTCGACAAAAACCCGATCATGGTCACCGCGCTGAACTCGATCATCGGCTACGACCTCGGCGCGAAGATTGCCAAGCGTGCCTACGCCGAGAATCGGCGGGTCAAGGATGTCGCGGCCGAGATGACCGATCTTTCGCCCGAGGAGCTCGATAAGTTGCTCGACCCGGCCGACCTGGCTGATGGCGGCATCAAGGGCGGTGCGGGTGGCGGTGGCTGATCCGGTGACGAGGCGCATCCATGTTTCTCGGTAGCCGTGAGGATATCGCGCATCTCGGCTATGTCCAGGGTGTCTGCCCGAAGTGCGGCAAGACCGGATCGTTCACCGTCTACCTGGCCAAGCGCCGGATGACGATCTCGATGTTCGCGACGGTCCCGATGGGCGAGCAGCACGTGCTCGAGTGCCGGCACTGCCAGGCGCGGTTCGCCATCCCGCCGGAGATGAAGGACCAGCTTCAGGCTCGGCTGATCACTGCCGACCGGCTGGCCGACCTGGTCGAACAGCTTCCGGATCAAGAGGAGCGCGAAGCGAGGCCGGTTCGAACGCTGTATCAATCGCTGCAGGTGGATCAGGATGCCGACCCGGACGTGATCGAGGCGGCGTTCAAGCGGCTGGCGCTGAAGTACCACCCGGACCGCAGCAAGGATCCCGAGGCGGCAGCCAAAATGCGCGACGTGTTGCAGGCCAAGGACGTGCTGGCGGATCCGAAACGGCGGTTGGCCTACGACCGCAGCATCGGCATCAAGCGCGAGCCGCCGAAGCCGGTCGCGCTCCGTCCGGAGGATGTCTAGGCGCGGAGGATGAAGACCGGGAGACCGTTGTGCTGGTCCCGGTGCGCGTCGAGATTCGGGCCGAATTCGGCCAGGGACGATGAGACGGCGGAGGAGACCTGCCCAAGCGCTTCAATCACCTGGGCGGCCCAATCCGGCCGGAGGCGATCGCAGGCGATTTCCTGGTTGAACTCGTCTCGATCGAGCTCCGTAGCGACGCCGTTGGGATGCAGCCAGAGATCGAGCTCGAGGTCGAGGTCCCGGTAGTAATTCGCCTTGAGCTCGGTGAGCGGCCGCGAGAAGTTGACGTAATAGCCGACCGTGTCGTCCGATTCAGTGACGAAGCGGAGCAGGGAGAACCACCGGTCGGGGAAAAACCATTGCTCCGCGCCCCAGCGCATGAGCGTGACCGGCCCGTCAGCAGTCAGCACCTCGACCTCGCGCGGGCGGTAGAAGCTGAAGCGGTGGTGGAGGACGTGGCGCTCCTGGTCGCCGAGGACTGTCAGCCACCCGCCATCGATCTGGTATTCCCAGCAGGCACCGCGCAGCTTCTCTTTGCGGTAGAAAATGCGACTTTTGATCATTGGCCGTCCCTCCCCAGCGGTTCCTTATTGGGGATGCCCGCCCGTCGTGGGTAGCGTCCAGGAGTTGGGGCTATCTTAACGCCCCGCACCAGCCGGGTAACAGGTTCGCTTGTGTCACCGGGCAACAAATCCGCCGATTCAATCCGTGCGCCAAGTGATTTGGCTGCTCGCTTCCCGCTCTCCAGCTCCTCGTCCAGATCCTGACCCTTGGGGAAGATGAACCCGCCGCCGAGAACGAGGAGGGGCACAGTCAGCTCGAGCAGGGTCGGCAACGAGGCGACGCCACGCGCCGTCACGAGGTCGAATTGGGCCCGGTAGTCGAGATGGTGCCCGACGTCCTCAGCCCGTCCATGAACTGTCCGGGCCGAGGTCAGACCCAGCTCCGTGATGGCATGCTGAACGAACTGGATCTTCTTGTTGGTCGCATCGACGAGGACGATCGCGATCTCGGGGCGTGCGATCTTCAGTACGAGGCCCGGCAGCCCGGCGCCGGTGCCAAGGTCGATCAAACGCAGCGCCCCGCCCCGCCGCTCGAGTTCCTCATCGATCGCCGGCAGCAGGCGCAAGGCGTCGGCGATGAGACGCGAGTCGATGCCCTCGGGTTCGCGGATGGCGGTCAGGTTGAACCGCTGGTTCCAGCGAAAGAGCAGGTCGCGGTAATCGCGCAACTGGCGCTGTTGGACTTCCGGGAGGTTGCGCAGCAACTCCGGGCGAATGGCAAGTTCCATCATGAACGCATCCTACCGCACTCGGTTGGCGGACGGCGCAATTTGGACCGTTCGCGCGTGATCCTGCGCCGGGGACCGCTGATCGGCGCGTCGAACGAAAACACCGGGGTGAACATAACGAAAGTACCACTACGTACAGTGTCGATCGGCGCGGTCGTTGACAGAATGTGAATACCCGCGGCGCACGGCTTCATTCGGGAAAGGACGGCGGGAATGGCTACGCGGACCAGTGCCCACGAGGAGCGATTGGCAACCCTTCGCTCAGTGATGAATGTGATCGCAATCCTTGATCAGTCCTCGCCCCAGCGCGCGGCGCAGCACAACGGGTTTGATTTGCGCGCGCTGTTGCCGTTTGACTGGACATCCGAGGCGGACGAGAGCTGGGACGACTTCCGACATCCGGCGCCTGGCCAACGCCCGGGCACCGGCAGTCTCCGGTCCTAGCCGACTTTAAGTCGCAGGACGGAGTTCCCGGGCGCGGCCCTGCTTACGCGGTGACGATTGCCGCCGCTGATTTTGCGCCTGTGGCCAGGAGCTCGGTCGCGGTCGCGGCGATCTGCTGCGGCGACAGCCCGGCCATTTCCCGAAGTCGCGATTGCGACGCTTGCTCAAAGAACCGATCGGGGATGCCGAGGGTATGGACCGGGACACGCTTGTCGTGGGCGGCATACAGCTCCAGCACAGCCGAGCCGAACCCGCCATCGATGACGTTCTCTTCGATCGTGATTACGGCGTCGTGTGTATCAGCCAACTCGAGCAGCAGCGTCTCATCGAGCGGTTTGACGAAGCGGGCGTTGATCACCGTCGCCTCGATGCCGTCGTTCATCAGCAGATCGGCGGCTCCGAGCGCCGGGTAGACCATCGCGCCGATTCCGACCAGCGCCACGCGGCCACCTTCCCGCAGGATCTCCGACCGGCCGATCGGCAAGGCACGGAGCGGCTCGGCCGTGTCGCAGCCAACGCCGGCGCCACGCGGATAGCGGACGGCGACTGGTCCGGCCTGGTACTCGACCGCGGTCTTGATCATGTGGCGCAACTCGTCCTCGTTCTTCGGCGCCATAATGACCATGTTGGGCAGGCAACGGAGATAGGAGAGGTCGAAGATGCCGTGATGCGTCCGCCCGTCGTCTCCGGCAAAGCCGGCGCGATCCATGGCAAAGACGACCGGCAGTCGCTGAATGCAGACGTCGTGGACGATCTGGTCATAGGCGCGCTGCAGGAAGGTCGAATAGATCGCGCAGACCGGCTTCATGCCCTGCGTGGCCAACCCCGCGGCGAATGTGACTGCGTGCTGCTCGGCGATCCCGACGTCGAAGAAGCGATCCGGAAACGCCTGCTGGAATTTTCCAAGCGACGTCCCGGACGGCATTGCCGCGGTGATGCCGATGATCTTGTCGTTGGTCTGTCCGAGCTCGATCAGGGTGTCAGCGAAGACGTCCTGGTATCTCGGCGGGGGAGGGGGCGCTCCCTCTACCTTTGGCGCGGCGATGGCGGAGACCGCATGGGCACGCTCGCGGTCCTGATCGGCCGGATCGTAGCCACGGCCCTTCTGGGTCACGACATGGAGGAAGACAGGACCATCGACCTTGCACGCGCCGCGCAACGCCTCGACTATGGCGCGGATGTCGTGACCGTCGACCGGTCCCATATAGGTAAAGCCGAGCTCTTCCCAGATCATTGAGTGGTAAACGAACTCCTTGAAGGAGTCCTTCCAGCGCTTGCTGAGCTCGACCAGGAAGTCACCCTGCGGGAGCCGTTCCATCATCGCGCTGATTTCGGATTTCGCCCGTTTGTACTTCGGCTCAGTGCGAACGCGGTCGAGGTACTTGCTCAGGGCCCCGACATTCGGCGCGATCGACATCTCGTTGTCATTCAGAACGACGATCATCGGCACCTGCAGGCTGCCCGCGTTGTTGAGGCCCTCGAAGGCCATTCCGCCGGTCAGCGCGCCATCGCCGATGACCGCGACGACGTGGTTGCGTTCGGCCGGTGGCTTGTATTGCTGGGCGACCGCCATGCCAAGTGCGGCAGAGATCGATGTCGAGGCGTGGCCGGCGCCGAAGGCATCGTGCGGGCTCTCATCCCTCGAGAGGAAGCCGGAAATACCGCCTTCCTGCCGGATCGTGCCGAAGCGGTCATAGCGGCCGGTTAGCAACTTGTGGATATAGGCCTGATGGCCGACGTCCCAGACGATCAGATCCTTCGGCGAATCGAAGACGGTGTGCAGCGCGACGCTGATCTCGACCGTGCCCAGGTTGGCGCCCAGGTGGCCCCCGGTCCGTGTGACCGTGCTGATCAGTTCTGAGCGGATCTCGGCAGCGAGCTGAGTCAGGTCCGCGAACGAGCGACCCTTGAGGTCGTCCGGACCCGAAATCTGCGAGAGGATGGTCATTGCCGAAGTACTCCTGCGCCGGTTGCTGCCCAGTCGGTGGCGTGGGCTGGCGGCTGAATGTAGAGACACGCGCGAATCATAATCGGGGCGTGAACAGGTGTGGTCCGTGTCCGGACGACACTACCACACGGGACGCAACGGCAGTCAAATGCCGGCTGCACCACAGTACTACGCTGCGTCTACCGGTGCGGTTTGTGAAGTTGCGCACAATGTCACAACTGCCCTCTTGCACCTCATTGCATATGTTGATATAGTCATACCATCATCGCGAAGTCAGGTTCCCTGGGAAATCATGGGTGAGTTAGTCGCCGGACGTCCGGCCCTGAAATTGCAATATCAAATGTCCGCACCGCTTGATCTGGTGTCGGGCATGGCATTGCTGTATCGGGCGGTGCCGGGAAGCGGACTCGATCCGTGGCTGATCAAGGCGCGGCGGGCGCTGGCGCCGGAGACGCAGCGGGATCTCGATCTCCTGCATGGATTCTCCGGGCGGATGCTCCTCTATATGGAGGAGCCGATCTGGGCCTTTCAGCCGTTGCTCCCGGAGCGGCGCAATGCGACGATCGATGACCTGCTCGCCTTCTTGCGAGAGCTGCCGGCCGATGCCTTCCTCGACATGGTCGAGCGGGCGCTCGGTCGGGTCAACCGGGAACTGAAGAATCACGCGCATGCTCCGGTCCGCGGCGATGTCGAAGGCTGGCGCGCGTATCTCGAGCCGGCGCTGACGACGGCACTCGCCGATGACGTGCTGCCGCTCCTGGCTGATGCAGAGGAGTTGAAGGCGCGGACAATCGGCCTGATCGAAGGGGTGTGGACCCAGGTCTACGGGCCGGAGTACGAGACGCACGTGCCCGAGCTGCAGGAGGCGGTCAATCGCGCCGCCCGCAGCGGTTCAGCCGGATTTGCACCGACGTTTGTCGAGCTGACCGAGAACCGGCTGCCTTCGGCGTTGGTCGCCGGGGTGCACGAGGTCGAGTGCGTGACGTTTTGTCCGACGTACCATCTCGGGTCGTTCATCAGTTACACGATCTACCCGCCCGACCTGGTCGTCTATTTTTCGGCGTCGCTATATTTGCAGCGCTCAAACGCACTGGCTACGTCGGGTGGGGAGCTGAACGGGGCGAGCGATTCGCAGAACCCGGTTCCGCCGCTCTCCGATGATGATCTGCTTGAGTCGTTGCGGGCGTTGAGCGATCCGAACCGGTTGCGGATCATCGAGCTGCTCTCGGCCGGTGAGCTGTATGCGCAGGAGATTGTCGGGCGGCTTGGCATTGCCCAATCGGCGGTGTCGCGCCACCTGGCGTTGCTGGAGCGAGCGGGCGTGATACGCGTCCGACCGCACGGCGGTATGAAGTATTACGCGGTCAATCGCGAGCGCATGGACGCGCTTGCGGACGCTCTCCGGCGAAGTAGCCGGCAGAGCTGAGACACGCGACGTGTGGCCTATGCACACGTCTGGCACTAGACAGGTTGACAACATTTGTTAGGATGTTGGCAGAGTCTGTGCAAAGTATTGATAGGCTATTGCGATAATATGGGCAGTAGTCTCGCAGGTTTACAAGTGATTTCGAGAGGGCCTGACCTCTCCCGCAGTCGCGGTGAGGTCAGGACAGAGCGATAGCCGGGCGAACATGATTCGTCCAGCGACTCGCCATTGAGATAGTGATCCCCGGGCGGCATGCCGGCCGCCCTCAGTACACCTCTCTCTACCTTCTTTGATGCAGCGAGGCAGCTCACGCTAAATCGCTCGCTTCATTACTTACCTCTCCGAAGCGAGACCTGTCGGTCGCGGGCTCGCTGGATACCCTCGGCAGCGATCGAGTAGAGGCAGAACGCCCGCCACGTCTAACGTGGCGGGCGTAACTGTTTCTTGCGGCAGTTGTTGAAGACGGTATTGCTAACAAGTAGTGGCGCAGAGCCGCGCTTCGCGCTGATCGCCGCGTCATCGAGACGCGAGCATCCACGTTGCGACGACGCGCCAGGTCGCGCTACCACTCCTGTGCAATCTGGGGTAGTCGCGCTACGCCCCCTGCCAGCGCCCGTGGGTCAAAGATGCGCGGGCGGGGACGCGGACTGGGCACCTTTTGTTGCACTTCTTGCCGGCCGGCGTGGACAAAAGTCGGCGCCGACACTAATCCTCGTCCGGGCCGCCCCGTGTGCGGTTAAGACGCCACCGCCCAAAGTTTTGATGAGGGACCGGCGGGATGACCCGCCTGCCGCGTCGCGCGTGAGTTGATCGAAGCGCGATCCGTCCATGGCATAACTTCCTCAACGGAGGCGCGGCAGGAACGCCGGACAACGGTCGAGCTGCGCCAGGCCAATAGCTGGCTCAGGCTGGTTGCGCCACGCCCGTCAGCCGTCGCGATGCGTGCCTTTCACAGCAAACTCTCAGGCGCTGCCAAGATCGCGTTGAGGCTGGCTACCTAAAGTGAGGTTTGCCTGGTTAGGCGCGCAGCGGACGCCGACTCGCAGTGCGGACATATTACGGAAGCGACCTTTGCGCGAACCATTCCGCCCGCCTCACCGTACTTACTAGGTCGAACGTAAGGGGAGCGACAAATGGAATAAGACAATCGGAGGCTACTAATGCACGCCAGTGGAACACGTCGGATCGAAACACAAGCCTGGACAAAGCAGCCAGGATCCAGTCCCCAATCGCAAAGCCAACTGCACACGGCCACCAGCGTCGCACCGACGACCGCAGCACTGAATGTGGATGCCCGGTTGGGGATGGCCCTCGTTTTCGTGCTTATGGGCTATGAGT
>DASQCG010000068.1:0-2547 GCA_035634825.1 Thermomicrobiales bacterium
TGGCTTCGAGGGCGCGGGCGCGGACGAGGACCTCGAAGGCGGTCTCGGTGCCGAGGCGGGACATGGCGGATGACAGCTTCATTGCGTGCTCCAGGCTGGGTAGGACCTCACATTTCGACTGCGCAAGCATACCCGCCATGAGGTCGGTAGAATCGTGAGTGAGTCGAGGAGTCGAGGAGACGAGAAGAGGGGCGCGGAGGTTGGGCAAGGTGGCGGCGACGAAGTGGCACTACTACGTCCGGCAAGGGGCGCTCTCTCAGGATGCGCTCAACGAGATCGGCAAGGAGGGCTGGGAGCTAGTGTCGGTCGATTCCTATGGCGATGAACCGGTCTTCTACTTCAAGCGGCCGCATCCGACGTTAACTGAAGCGGTCACGCTCGAGCAGCGGGAGCGCTACTTCGGCGAATGGGGCGTCGACCAGGATCAGGCGTCGTGAAGAAGGGTGGCATCTACCATCCGGCTATCAACCACCTGCTGGCCAGCAGCGGCCACACCGACTACTTCACCATCTGCGATCGCGGGTTTCCGGTCCCGCTCGGGCCGGAGCGAATCGATCTGGCCCTGACTGACGATATCCCGACCGTGTTGGACGTAATCCGGGCAGTGATGCCCGAGTTCCACATCGACCGCGTGCTGATCGCGACGGAGGCATGTGCCGCCTCGCCGAACCGGGTAACGGAGCTTCGGGAGCTGCTCGGTCCGATCCCGCTGGTGACCATCGATCACCTCGAATTGAAGGCGCTGGCAAAGGACGGACGGGCGACGATCCGAACGGCGGATACCACGCCATACGCAAACATAATCATTGTTTCCGGGTAGAGCCGGTTACAATGGCAGGCGGCAGGTAGCCGTACGTCTTCAGACAGGTACTTTCTCCGGAGCATCAGTTCAGTGTCGGATACGGAAATCTCCATTCGCGTCGCGGGCTCCTCGCCGGGCGGCCGCATCATCGGTGTCATCGATCAGGATCACAAAGTCCATCGGCAGACGCCTTCGTTCACCCGGGAGCTGCTCGGCTCGGTCGACGCCGAGGGGATCGTGCGCCTCGAGGATGGGCAGGCGGTTGGCGAGCCAATCGCGATGATCGCCGGGACGCGGGTCGTCACGCCATCGCTGGATCGGGCGACCGCGCCGGTGCTCGGTTTCATCAACGATGTGGGCGAGGTGCGACCTTCGGGCTCGGACCGCGTGCTGGGCGTCGTTGACGAGGCCAACCCGCTCGGCATGGCCTTCTTCGCCCTCGCCTACCCGCGGCTGGTCGTCGAGATCGACGAGCTGGAGGCCGAGGTACGCGCGGCGAAAAACAAACTGCCCTTCCGCGACAAGATCCGGAAGCGAGCGGAGACCTTGTCCGACTCCGATGTGCTCGGCGACGTGACCGCTCTGGTTGCCCGGCTGGCCCGCCTCGACTCGGAGATCGAGACTGAGGTCGGTGAGCGCACGGCGGCCAAGGAGCGACTGGCCACCGAGGCGGAATCGCTGGCCGACTCGACCGACTGGAAAGCCACCGGCGAGCGCATGAAGGCGCTGTTCGAGGAGTGGAAAACCGTCGGCAGCGCCGGCAAGGAGCCCGATGAGGCACTCTGGGCCCGTTTCTCCTCCGCCCGCGAGCAGTTCAACACGCGCCGCAAGACCGATTTCGAGGAGCGACAGGCGACGCGCGGCGCAGCCAAGGAACGCAAGGAGGCCTTGATCGCCCAGGCCGAGACCGCGGTTGCCGGCGAGAACCTCGACTACCGCTCAGTCGGCGACAAACTGCGCAGCATCCAGGCCAAGTGGAAAGAGGCCGGCTCAGCCGGTCGAACTGACGATGATGAGCTCTGGGGTCGGCTGCAGGCGATCACGAAGCCGTTCTACGAGCAGCGCTCGGCCCGGTACACGGCAAACCAGGAGGCCAAGGAGGCGCTGGTTGCGAAGGCCGAGGAGCTGAGCGGGTCCGACGACTTGAATGGCACCGCCAACGCCCTCAAGGCGCTGCAGGCCGAGTGGAAGCAGGTTGGGACTGCCGGTCGCGAGGCCGACGAGACGCTCTGGACGAAGTTCCGGGCAGCGAACCAGGCCTTTTTCGGCAAGCGCGAGAAGGTCGCGGCGGATCGCAATCGCAACTTCTCGGACAACCTGTCGGCGAAGTTGGAGCTGGTCAAGAAGGCCCAGCAGCTCCGCTGGGCGCCGGACTCGTTCAGCGCCGCCAACGAGGCCAAGCAGCTCCAGGCGCAGTGGAAGGAAATCGGTCCGGTCCCGCGGGAGAAGTCGGACGAGATCTGGAAGCAATTCCGCGAGGCGTGCGACAAGATCTTCGCCAATGTTCAGAGCGCGCGGAATCGGCAGCAGAGCGACTGGACTGATCGGCTCAAGGAGGCGATGGACCGCAAGCTGGAGCAGTTCGGCGAAATCCTGCGCTCGATCGACCGCGACCAGGAGCAGCTCGACCGGCTCAATCAGCAACTTGCGGCCAAGCCGACGCCCGACCTCGAGAAGCGGGTCAAGGAGATCAGCGGCCGGATCAAGGACAAGGAGAAGCGGGCCACGAGCATCGAGGAGTCCCT
>DASQCG010000069.1:0-13149 GCA_035634825.1 Thermomicrobiales bacterium
GTTCGAACGACCGGTAACTTGGAGTCGTGTGCGACAACAGTCTTGGCACGGGTTGCGCGGGCGGCGTAGAGGTCGACCAGGTCCAGATAGTGGTCGCTCCCCGCGAATCCACGTCTCTGCTGATCTCCACCTGCCATCTCCCCGACCTCCGCTGAGCTAAAGCTGATTTCGCGGGGGATGGAAACGAGCGGGCATAACCATCCTAGTACAGGGTGTACGTACACGCAATAGCCTTTGTGCCGAGAAGTCAACATTGATCGAATCTTTGCCCAATTTCCGCAAACGACCTTCAGCTATGTGAGAAAGGTCATTCCCGGGCGGGCACCGGTGGCGGAACGCAGGCCGGTGTCGATTCGTTCTATGGCGAGATGTCATACTTTTGCGACGTTTTTGCGCGGGTATTGAATCCGGAGACAGGTGTGGCGCATCAGGTGCGTGCAGAGATGCTGGAACGAATGGCGCGGCGGGCCGAGGCGTTCGGTCGTTCGCCGTGGACATTTATCGACCAGTACCTCGATCACCACCCGGATCTGATCTATTTCGGCAACGGCGCGCCGGCGGCCGAGCTCTACCCGGTAGACGCGTTGCGGATGGGCGCAGCGACCGCGTGGGCAGAGATCGGACCATCGGAACTCGATTACGGCGAACTCCAGGGGTACGCGCCGCTGCGCCGTCTGATCGCCGACCGGATGTCCGCGCAGGGCTTCGATGTCGATCCCGATCAGATCCTGCTCACCTTCGGCAGCCAGCAGGGGATCGATATCTCCGCCCGGCTGATGCTCGATCGTGGCGATCCGCTGGCGGCCGAGGCTCCGACTTATATCGGTGCGCTTCAGGCATTCGACGCCTACGAGCCGGACTACCATCTCTATCCCGTCGATCAGGCGGGCCTCCGCGTGGATGAGCTGATCGCCGACGTCCAGGCGACGGGACGCGCGCCGAAACTCATCTACGTGATCCCCAACTTCCAGAATCCGTCCGGCCAGACGATGTCGGGTGAGCGCCGCGCGCGGCTGGTTACCTTCGCGGAGGAGGTCGGCGCGTTGGTCGTCGAGGACGATCCATACGGCGAGTTCTGGTACGACACGCCACCGCCGCCAGCATTGCGGACGATGTCCGATCAGGTTGCCTATCTCGGCACCTTCTCCAAGACCATCGCACCAGGGCTCCGGTCCGGCTGGATGGTTGTGCCGGAAGGGATGATGGGCCGGGCCTTGATGGCCAAGGAGTCGTCCGAAGTCTGCGGCGTGCGGCCGACGTCACGGGTCGTCTACGAGGCGGCGCGAGACTTCCTTGATGAGCATGTAGTCGAGGGCCGCGCCTTCTACCGGCAGCGACGGGACACGATCATGGCGGCATTGGCCGAATCGATGCCGGCCGGCATTACCTGGAGCACCCCCGGGGGCGGCTTCTTCGTTTGGGTGACGCTGCCTGAGGGGATGACGGCGAGTGCTGCGTTACCCGTGGCCGCCGAGCATGGCGTAGGCTTTCTGCCCGGCCGCTTCTTCTATCCGGCCGCCGACGGTGACGACCAATCCCTGCGGCTCAGCTTTTCATCCCTGCCCGAAGCGCGCATTCGGGAAGGTATTGCCCGGCTGGGAGCCGCCCTTGAGCACTTGCTCGCCTGACCCTGTGCCGACCGAAGGAAGCCAATGAGTTCGTTCGATGATCTGAAGGATCGGCTCCACACGAGCGATCACCAGCTTTGGCTGCTGATCGGGCTGTGCGTCGCCCTGCTCGTGACTGTGGAAGCGGTGCAGGAGGCCGTCGAGGGCGCCTGGCCGCACCAGCGCCGCCTGACCCGGATGGACCTCAGTGAGCAGCGCGCGCAGCCGGTTTGGGCGCTGGTTGCCCTGCTCATCATGCCGGCCGCGCTGCTCGCGGTCTTCAATGTCGGCATGATGGTCTGGAAGGATGTCCCCCGCACCGATGAGATGACGACCGGCGGCGCACTGCTCGGGATCGGCTGGGTACTCTTCCTGCTCGCCAGCGTCGATGGGCTGCGGATGCGACCCCTGATCGCCCGCGCGGGGCCGGTCTTCCCGATTGCGCTGGTCGTCGTGCTGGCGGCGGCAATAGCGCTTTTGTTGTCGGCGTTTCTCGATGTTCGACCGTCGGTCGATACACTTCGCGATACGATTCCGCTTCTCTCGGAGGGCGATTGATCGGTTAGTCTCGGCTATGGCCCTGCCGTGTTCGATGCGGTAGTCTCGATCTGAGCGTTGTCTGGCTCGGAGTACGTGATGACCGCTGTGTCTCAGTCAAAACAGCGTCGCTTGCATTGGCCGCACATCCCGACGGAGTGGGCCAGTCGCCCCGTGCGCGCGTCGCTGCTGGGAGACCCGGTCTACCTCAATTTCTGGTTGTCCCGGCTGCTGTCGCAGACCGCGCAGGGTGCGATCCTGTACGCGCTCCTGATCCTGATCACGGACCGCACCGACCAATCGATCTACACCTCCCTGTTCGTGATGTGCGCGATCGTGCCAGCGCTGATCTTCGGTTTGCCGGCCGGAATCTCGGTTGATTCGTTGCCGCGCGTGCCACTGATGGTGGTGCTGAACTTCTTGCGTGTGCTGTTCGTGATGGCGCTGGTCGATGCCAGCCTGTCGATGATCGGCATCTTTGCGGTGGCGCTCGGGCTGTGGACGATTCACCAGTTCTACGCGCCGGCTGAAAGCGCGCTGATGGCATCGCTGGTCGATCGACAGCTCTATACCCACGCGCAATCGCTGTCGAACCTGGCGCTTTCGCTGGCGCAATTCCTCGGTCTGGTGCTGATTGCGCCGGTGGTCCTGCGCGTGGCCGGTCCGCCGGCACTCTTCACGCTCTGTGGAATGCTCTGGATCGGCGCCGCTATCCTGGTCGGGCTCCTGCCGTCGGCTCGCCACGCAGGCGCCCTGAACCGCAAAAAGCGTGCAGGTGCTCGCGAGAGCCTGCTTAACGGCTGGCATCTCGTGCGCACGGATCACGCGATCTACGAGGTCTTCATCGACGACATGCTGGTGGGAATCGGCGGCAGCGCGCTGGTTGTGCTGATGCCGCTCTACCTGAAAGGCGTGCTCAACACCGGCGCCGAGAACACGGTGTTCGTTTTCGCACCGGCTGCCCTGGGTCTGCTGATCGGTCTCCGCGCGGCGCCGGTCCTGGCGCGCGCAATCGGTGGTCGACGGACAGCGACGATGGCGTTGATGCTCTTTGCCGCGACCGTCGCCATGTTCGGCTACGTCAACTACGTGCTGACGTTTCTCGACAACACGCTGAATCTGCCGGTCGGTGAGATCGCGCGGTCACTCAGTCTGGCCCCGATCACGCTGATGGTGATGCTGCTCTCTGTACCGGCCGGTATGGCGACCGCAATCGGCAGCGTGGCGGCGAGGTCCGTATTGCTGGCCAGGACTCCGCCCGACATGCGTGGTCAGGTCGTGGCGACGCAGTCGTTGTTCCAGAACATCGGTGCGCTAGTACCGACCTTGCTCGCTGGCGTCGCGGCGGACATCATCGGAGTCCAGCGGGTCGCGGTCGCGATTGCGATCCTGACCGCCGGTGGCGCACTGGCCGCGCTGACGATCTACCGCCCAGCCGCCGCCCGCCCGGTACGAATCAGCCCCGCCCAGCGCTAACGCCGACTTCGTTCCTGGCCGCACTTGAGGTGATGGTCTCTCCGGCGCGTACGGAGCCGCGCCACTACGGTCAGTCGGTGAGCAGGACGCGGATGAAGCGCTTCTTACCGGCGCGCAGGAGCAGGGCGGTTCCATCGACCGGGACCGGATCGTCGACCGAGGTCAGGCGCGTGTCGCCGATCGACAGACCTCCCTGCGTTGCGGTTCGCCGCGCATCACTGCGAGATGAGCTGAGACCGGCGCGGACGAAGAGGTCGGCGATCGACATGCCGTCTACTTCCGAGCGGGGGAGTTCGACCGATGGGATTCCCTCGTCGGCCAACAAGTCAGCGCCGGCCCGATTGCCCGAGAAGAGTCGCGTCGCGGCCTCCTGTGCCTCACGAGCGGCATCGTCACCGTGGGTCAGGCGCGTTGATTCGAAGGCGAGGATCCGCTTGGCCTCGCGCAGCGCTTCGCCCTCGACCGAGGTCAGCTCGTCGATCAGCTCTTCCGGCAAGAAGGTGTAGAGCATCATTAACTTCCGCACATCAGCGTCGTCTGTGTTGACCCAGTACTGGTAGTAGTCGAACGGTGTCGTCATCGTCGGATCGAGCCAGAGCGAGTTGCCTTCGCTCTTGCCCATCTTCTGCCCGGATGCCGTCGTGAGCAGCGGTGTGACGAGGGCAAAGGCGTGGCCGCCCTCAACCCGTCGGATCAGATCGACGCCGGCCACAATGTTGCCCCACTGGTCGGAGCCGCCCATCTGCAGCTTGCAGCCGACGGTCCGATAAAGGTGCAGGAAGTCATACGCCTGGACGATCCGGTAGTTGAACTCGACGAAGTTCAGGCCTGTCGTCTCGAGGCGCAGCTTGTATGTCTCGGCAGCCAGCATCTCGTTGACCGAGAAGTGGCGGCCGATGTCGCGCAGGAACTCGATGTACTTGAGCTGGAGCAGCCAGTCGGCGTTGTTGACCAGCAGCGCGGCCGGACTACGGTCGCCGAAACGGCCGCCCTTGAAGTCGATGTAGCGGGCGAATTGCTTGACGACGTTCTGGAGGTTTGTCTGGATCTCCTCCGGTGTGAGCACCTTGCGCGTCGCCGTCTTGCCCGTCGGGTCGCCGACCATTGTCGTGCCGCCGCCGGCCAGGGCGATCGGCCGGTGCCCGAACCGCTGGAGCGTGCCGAGGACCATGATGCTGAGCAGATGTCCGACGTGGAGCGAGGCGGCTGTTGGGTCGAACCCGATGTAGCCGGTGACGACCTCGCGATCGACGAGCTCCCGCAGGCCGGACTCATCGGAGATGTCCTGGACGTATCCGCGGCTGCGCAGATAGTCAACCAGATGCATCCCGCGTTCCCGGGCACGAAGGGCGGCATCAACACTCGGAGGAGTCATTCCAGAAGCCTTTGGTCAGCGCGCGGACGAAAAAATCGGCAGAGATAGTGATCTCTGCCGATCGTTACGCTACCGAGCGGGTTTGCGATTGTCAACTTACGGGGAGGGCGACCCCTGAATCTGCCCCGCCAGGAACTGCTCGACGAAGGTCGGGATCTGGTCCCAGACTCCGGAGTAGATCCACATGCCATTCGGCGCCGAATCCGCGTAGACGTAGTTGTCCAGGGTCGAGAATGAGACATTGTCGTTGGAGAAGTCGGGCACGGCCAGGGCATAGGCAAGCTGCTTGGACGGGCCGAGGTCGGTCCGGACCTCCTTCTTCTTCTCCTTGACGATGTCCCACAGCGTCCCGGCGTAGTCCGGGCTGGCGGCCTTGTCGAGCAGGCCCCGCAGAACCAATTGCTGGCGCATGACGCGGCCGGGGTCGCCGTCCTGGTGGCGGGTGCGGCAGAACTGGAGCGCCTGCTCGCCGGTCAGCGTCTGCTCACCGGCGGGGAAGAAGATCGACATGTAGCCGTAGTCGAGGGTCGGGTATTGGTCATCGGCCACATCGTACGGGTTGTTGACATCGACGCCGCCGAACGCGTCCACGACATGCTCGAAGCCGTGGAAGGTGGTCAGGACCACGCCATCGATGCTCACGCCGAAGCTCTGCTCGATGGTCGCCTTCATCAACTCGGCGCCGGCCTTGAACTTGCCGTTCTGCGACTTCGAGCCGAAGTCGTAGGCGCGCGTGATCTTGTCCGCTCCGAAGCCCGGGATATCGATGTAGAGGTCGCGCGGGATGCTGATGACGCGGACCAATTTCGCCGCGAGGTCGACACGGGCCAGCATCAGCACGTCGCTGTTCTCGGGCTCGCCCTGCTGTCGCGAATCGAGACCGCCCACGATCAGTGTTTGCGGTTGCTTGAATGTAGCTGGCGTGGGAGCTTCGCTGTCCTGCGCGGAGACGAATTGCATCTTGACCGCATGTGCCATCGCCGAGGCGCCGATCAGGCCCTTGAGCGCGACTCGCCGCGACGTGGGCGTCATCAGATACCGTGTCAAACCCATAGTGATCGTTGGTCCTCACCTTCATGGCCGCAGCCCAGGGCTGGGCCGGACTGTATTGCTTCGGGGCGGGGTATCACCCTACCATCCCCATTGCCTACGCGCCAGCGGTGCCGTTGGTTTCGCAGTGTACGTACCCGGCGGCTCGGGCAGACCGACCTTTGACTATAAATGAGGCAGGATGGCGCCCTCGCTGTGCCATCGCACGAGGGGACCCCAATCCATGACGCAGCCCACCACGTCCGAAGAGCTCGAGCTGCTCAAGCGGCACATCCGCGACGTGCCAGATTTTCCGCAGCCCGGCGTCCTGTTCCGGGATATCACCCCGATGCTGGCGGACCCCGAGTCGTTCGCGCTTGCTGTTGAGGCGCTGGCCCGGCCGTATTCCGGTATCGATAAGGTGGTGGCGATCGAGAGCCGGGGCTTCATCCTCGGCGCTCCGGTTGCGCTGGCCCTGCACGCGGGGCTGGTGCCGGTACGGAAGGTCGGGCGGCTGCCTGCCGATACCCTGCGCGAGGACTATTCGCTCGAGTACGGCGTCAACGTGGTCGAGATCCACCGGGACGCGATCGCGCCGGACGAGCGCGTGCTGATCGTCGACGACGTGCTGGCGACCGGCGGGACGGTCAGGGCCGCGGCGAATCTGGTCCAGCGGCTGGGCGGGTCAGTTGTCGGAGTGAGCTTGCTGGTCGAGCTGAGT
Source organism: Thermomicrobiales bacterium (assembly GCA_035634825.1). Taxonomy (GTDB): domain Bacteria; phylum Chloroflexota; class Chloroflexia; order Thermomicrobiales; family UBA6265; genus DASQCG01. Next base: position 6,746 of record DASQCG010000069.1, read on the forward strand.
TTCCTGGGTGGTCGGTCGCGCCTGCCGGATCTCGATCTGCACACGGTGCTTGTCTACTGAACGACAGTCGCGAGCTCAATGTGCGTCCGGTTCAGGAAGGCAGTCGGCACGGTGATCGACTTGTCGACGCGTGTGGTCATGGTGACCGTCGCGTTACGAAGCACCGCGAATGACTCGGAGCCGTTGAGCAGGAACTCGATCGCATCTGCCTTGGCGGGAAAGATGTTGCCAACGATGTGGAATGACGGAAGCAAGACCGCGACGCGCACCGGCTGCTTGGGCACGTAATTCGAGATGCGCTGCTGGGGCGGGCGATTTGGCTCGCCCATGACCATCAGGGCCCGAACTGCCTCGCGCTTGATAACGACTTCGGGATACTCGGCGACGTTTTCATCCATGCGATCGCCGCGATTGATCCGCACCTGCTCGAGGTGAAAGAGCTTGTGCATGGGGTCGTTGATGACGTCGCTGAGCCTGCGCTGGCCGGTGTTGATCTCCGCCAGCATCGTGTGGCGCTCACAAAAAACGATGACCTTCGAGTTCTCCGGTTCGGGAACGTTTTGGGCAACCATCGATCCACGTCTCTGATTCAGGGCTATTCGCACCGTGACCGGCCAACTGGGCCGCGTCGAAGAGACGATAGAGCGAGCGGGCTATGTCCGTATAGGGCCCGAAATGGGGGAGAAGTACGGGTTACGCGACCACAAAAGCATCGGGAGCACGCCTAAGCGTACTCCCGAAGAGCGTGCAATGAATTTGTGGTGGGATCCGGGCGCTAGTCGACGACGCGAACCTGCTCTGCGCGCGGGCCTTTCGGTCCGTCGCCGAGGCGGAACTCAACGTGATCACCTTCGACAAGGCCGCCGTATCCGCAGGCCGAGCGATGGACGAAGACGTCGTGACCGCCGTCATCCGGTGTGATGAAGCCGAAGCCCTTGGCCGAATCGTAGCGCTTGACAACGCCCGTCATGACCGGAAGGTCCGACACATCGACGCTCGATCCGTAGTCGCCGCCGAATCCGCCATCCATGCCGCCAGCGCGGCGCGGCTTCGGATCGGGGTTACGCTCGAGGATCGTGATGTTGGTTGCGGCCGGGCCTTTCATGCCTGTACCAGCAACGAAGTCGACGCGATCGCCTTCACCAAGGGTCTGCATTCCGAGAGCCGACCGATGAACGAAGAGATCTGGACCACCGTCGTCACGCGCGATGAATCCAAAACCCTTGTCCGGGTCAAACCACTTAACGGTTCCGGTTGGCACGATTTTTTACCGCTCCACTGACTACTAGCGGCACGCGCCGCCCTTTTCCCTGCCTGCGATCGAAGAGTCGATTGTCGCTGACGCGATATATCATTGAGCGAAATCCATAAAAAGGCAAGGGGTTTAGGCATTTTTCCTCAGATAGGCAGGGATTCTCCTCCTATTGCGGCCGCCCGTGCTCCTTAATTGCCACCGATTCCAAAACCCACAGGTGTAGTGTATCGCGGAAGTGCGTGCTCCGGGTGCCTCGCGCCCCCAATTGCCGGTCCCAAACAGGAGCAAATAGCCGCGTGAAACTCGTCCTGCATCTCAATGATTTTTCATGGCCCGTGGCTCCGGAACAGCTCGGTGCCACGCTCACGAAGATCGCCCGGGCCGGCGAAACGGCCGGATTCGACTCGATCGCCGTGATGGATCACCTCTGGCAGCATCCGATGATGGGCGGCCCGGAGAAGCCGGTGCTCGAGTGCTACGCCGCCCTGAACTGGATTGCCGCGCAGACCAGTCGCATCGGCCTTGTGGCGCTCGCCACCGCCGCCCCGTACCGGCCTGCCGGGTTGCTGGCCAAAATGGTCACCAGCCTTGACGTGCTCTCCGGCGGCCGGGCTTGGCTCGGCATCGGCGCCGGGGACTATGAGGAAGAGGCGCGGGGCCTGGGCGTCCCGTACCCATCGCTCGCCGATCGGTTCGCGATCCTGGAGGAGACGATTCAGGTCTGCCTGCAGATGTGGAGCGGAGAGCACGGCTCCGACCAGCCGTTCACCGGCGGGCAGGTTCACCTCGAGCGGTCTCTCAACCTCCCGCAGAGTCTGTCGCGACCGCATCCCCCGATCCTGATTGCCGGAAGCGGCGAGCAACGCACGCTGCGCCTGGTCGCGCGATACGGCGATGCCTGCAACATCCGGCCGGGTCCCGAGATACCGCACAAGCTGGACGTGCTGCGGCGACATTGCGAGGCGGAGGGTCGGGACTTTGACGCGATTGAGCGGACTTGCCCGTATCTCTTCGATGTCGGGGAGGACGGTTCGAGGGCCGGCGAACTGGTCGCGCAACTCCATGGGCTGGCGCAGATGGGTATACAGAAGGTCTTTGGCCGGGTCGTTGGGGAGTACCAGATTCGCCCGATCGAGATCATGGGCCGCGACGTGATTCCGGCGGTCGCCGACCGCTAGCGATCCCGGGGATTGGGACTCAAATCGAGTCGTTGAGAGGGCCGGCTGTGCTATCATCCGCGGGTTATCGTGCCTATGCACAAGGAGAAACGTTTACAGGTATGGACAACGAGCAGACGAACCAGGCGACCGAGAGCGCTCCCGCCGAGCGCTCGCGCTTCGGACAAGGCGCCGCTGGGGAACGTCCGTCTCGACCGCCGCGAGATCGCCGGGATGGCGGGCCGCGCGGAGGCCGTGGTGGCGGCCGCCGCAAGCAGCCAGTCTTCGCCGACAACGAGGTGGTCGATTACAAGGACGTCCAGCGTCTCAAGATGTGCCTTGATGAGCGGGGCAAGATTCTGCCGCGCCGCAAGACACATTGCTCCGCAGGCAAGCAGCGCGAGCTGACGACCGCGATCAAGCGGGCCCGGCACCTCGCCCTCCTGCACTTCGTGCCGAGCGACCGCCGCCGATAAGCGCGGGCGAATAGAACCAAAAACGGGCTCCGGATCAATCCGGAGCCCGTTTTTTTGTTGTGGTCGAGCCTAGTTTAGTTCACCCACGTGGCGCGGAAGGCGCGCAGCCAATTCTCGTACCCGATCTTCCGCAGGGCCTCGTCGTCGTACCCGCGTGACTTCAGCTCCGCCATCAGCTTCGGCAAGCCACCCGCGTTCGCGAGGTCGCCCGGCATTCGCGCCCCGTCGAAATCCGAGCCGAGCCCGACCCGGTCGATCCCGATCCGATCCGCGATGTAATCGAGGTGATCGGCGATCGCGGTCAGCGACGTGTTCTCGTCGGTCGCCTTGTCGCCAAGCGGATTCAGGAAGCCGACGTGGAAATTGATGCCGACGATGCCGTCCGAGTCCTTGATGGCATCGAGCTGCTTGTCGGTCAGGTTGCGCGGCGACGGGCACAGCGCATGAGCACCGCAATGCGTCGCCACGATCGGCCGGTTGCTGATCGCGGCGAGGTCCCAGAACCCCTTTTCGTTCAGGTGCGAGATATCGAGCATGATCCCGATCTGGTTGCAGGCGGTCACAAGCGCCTTACCGGCGTCGGTTAGACCCGGCCCGGTGTCCGGCGACGACGGGAAATTGAACGGGACGCCGTGGCCGAACAGGTTCGGCCGCGACCAGACCAGCCCGAGGGAGCGCAAGCCGGCCGCGTACCAGGCATCGAGCGTATCGAGATTTGCATCGATCGGCTCCGCGCCCTCGATGTGGACCTCGACCGAGAAGGCTCCATCCGCCATCGCCCGCTCGATGTCGGCAACGGTCCGGACGATGCGAACCGCACCTTTGCTCGCGCGCTCGAGGCGGAGCAGTTGCCCCAGCGATGTCAGCGCAAACTCCTGCGCATGGCCGGTCGACATCATCGGCGGCATGGTTTCGATGCTGCGGTAGGAGTCGGTGTTGGGATCCGTGAAGTTGGGCACTTCGTCAGTGTCCGGCACCCAGATCGCGAAGAAGCCGCCGATCAGCCCGCTGCGCTTCGCCAGGGGCAGGGTGATATGGAAATCGTCGTTCTCTTCAAAAAATGATGCGCCTTCTTCGCGCAGGTGGGTGATCGTGTCGTTGTGGCCGTCAAAGACCGGGTAGGTGGGCTGCTGGTCGCTCAAAGTGCCTCCCTGGACGAGTATCATCTGCCGAACGCCGTCACTCTACCGCAGCGAAGGGAATCACCGAATGGCATCTGAGTCGCAGGGCACGCTCGCCGGCAAGAACGTGCTGATTATGGGCGTGGCGAATCGCTGGAGTATCGCCTACGCCATCGGCGAGGCGATGAAGGCCCAGGGCGCGACGCTCATCCTCAGTTACCTGGATGACCGCATGAAGAAGGATTGTGAAGCGCTCCTGGCAGACCAGCCGAACGGCAAGATGTACCCCTGCGATGTCTCGAAGGACGAGGATATCGATGCCCTCGCCGCGTCGATCAAGTCCGATTTCGGTCGACTCGACACCTACATTCATAGCGTCGGCTTCGCGCCCGGCGATGCGATGAAGAATTCGTTCATCGAGACGACGCGCGATGGCTGGCGGATTGCCCTCGATATCAGCGCCTACTCGCTGGTCGCGGTTTCGGCCCGGATTGCGCCGCTGATGACCGACGGCGGCAGCATCCAGACTCTGACCTACCTCGGTTCCGAGCGTGTCTTCCCGGCCTACAAGGTGATGGGCGTGGCCAAGGCGGCGCTTGAGGCGTCGGTCCGATACCTCGCCTGGGATCTGGGCGAACAAGGGATCCGGGTCAACGCGATCTCAGCTGGACCGATCAAGACGGCGGCGGCTCGCGGCATCCCCGGCTTCATGGACATGTACAAGCACCTGAACGAGAAGACCCCGCTCAAGTCCGATTTCACGGCCGAAAAGGTCACGGGACTCTCGATTTTCCTGGCCAGCGATGCCTCCGCCGCGATCACCGGCGAGGTCATCTTCGCCGACAACGGCTACCACGCGATGGGCATGTGAGATCAGGGGCCAGTGGTCAGGGATCAGGGGTCAATACGAATACCTGGAAACTAGAAACGAGAAACTGGAAAGCTATGCCGGCTGATCGTGTGCTTGTGAATGCTCGTGTGCTGACGATGGCTGGGGATCGGGCCGCTGAGGCGGTGGCGATTGCGGATGGCCGGGTTCTGGCAGTTGGCTCGGATGCGGAGATTCGGGCGCTGGCCGGGCCGGGGACGGTCGTCGAGGATCTTAGCGGCGCGACGGTGATGCCGGGCCTGATCGATGCCCATAACCACTTGCTGATGACCGGCCAGATCCTGCAGCAGGTTCAGCTTTACGACTGTCGCAGCATCGACGACATCCTCGACCGCGTCCGCACCGCCGTCGAAAAGGCTCCGCCGGGCACGTGGATCCTCGGCCGCGGCTGGGACGAGAGCCTGCTGGCGGAGAAGCGACATCCGAACCGGCACGATCTCGACCGCGTGGCGCCCGATCACCCGGTTGTGCTGCATCGCGTCTGGAATCGGCTGGTTGCCAACTCGCGCGCGATCGAGCTGGCCGGGATCTCGCGGGAGACGCCCGATCCGCCGGCCGATCAACCCTACGCGGGCGGATTCGAGCGGGATGCGGAAGGCGAGCCGACCGGCCTGTTCCGGGACCGGGCCAAGGAGCTGATCAGCTCGGCAGTCCCCGCGATGGGTCTTGATGATCTGGTCTCCGCAATCGAGACCGCGTGCCGCGAGTACAACCGGCTCGGCCTCACCGCCGTTTCGGAGCCGGGCCTCTCGCCCGAGCAGATGCGCGCCTTCCATGAGGCCGAGCTGCGGGGCGTGTTGACGGTGCGGACCGCGATGTCGATCGCGGGCTGGGGATTCGGCGCCCAGAAGGACGACGCGCTGATCCGGGACCGGCTGGCGAATGTCGGCGTCATGGGCGGCTTCGGCGACGACCTGCTCTGGATCGACGGCGTCAAGCTGATGCCGGACGGTGGCGCGGGTGATCGCACCGCGAAAATGTACGACCCGTACGAGGGCGAGACGGAGAATCGGGGTACATGGACGGTTCCGCCGGATGACCTGGTCGGGCACATCCAGTGGGCGCACGAGCACGGCTATGCGATGGACATCCATACGTGTGGCGACGAAGCGCAGGACGTAGCTGTGGCGGCGTTCGGCAGGGCGCAGGAAACGTGCCCGAATCTGCGCCTGCGCCACCGCGTGCATCACGCCTACTTGCCGACTGACCAAGCGCTGACGACGATGGCGCGGCACCAGATCCCGGCGGTCGTCTCAAATCCGTTCCTCTGGTCGCTGGGTGAGAGTTACATAACATCGCTCGGGCGGGAGCGGGCCAACCGGATGATGCCTATGCGCACGTATCTGAATCGCGGCGTGCCGCTGGCCGGATCGTCCGATTCGCCGGTGGCGACGCACAACCCGTGGATCGGCATCGCGAGCGCGATCAGCCGGACGTCGGTCCAGGGAACCGAGCTCGGCCCGGATGAGCGACTCACGCCGGATGAGGCGCTGCAGATGTATACGA
>DASQCG010000070.1:0-4068 GCA_035634825.1 Thermomicrobiales bacterium
CCCGCGCTTCCGCCTCGAAAAGCCCTGCGGAAAGGACCCACCGATCCCGGCCAGGGCCACGAGCGACTGCAGGTAAGGTACGACTCCGGTTTCACAATTGACCCCGACCGGCGACTCGCGGCGCAAGATCATCAACGTGTCGTCCGTTGTCCGGGCACCGCGGCGGATCGCGTAGTCGCACGCCACAAGCAAGGCGTTGACAATGCGTTGATCAGCCGGTAGGGATGGATCGTCGAAAGGCGCCGCCCCTTGATCGCCGGAAAGATCGACCAACCATCCGTCGTTGTCAGTCAACGTGTCAAAAGGAACGATGAGAGGGCCCGTCCCCGCGATCAACGCAGTGATCCGGGGATCGGCCCCTGTCAGTTCGGTAAGCAGCGACTCTGCGGACGGCACGCCTTGCCTTAGAGCTCGAGCGCGGTGGCGATCGCGTCGTTGAACAGGTCGAGGTCGGCGGGCGTCCGCGACGAGATCAGGTTGCCGTCCACCGCCACTGGCTCATCGACGTAATTCCCGCCGGCGTTCTTGATGTCGTCGCGAATCTTGTTGACCGACGTGGTCGTGCGGTTCTTGAGCACGCCGGCCGAGATCAGCAGTTGCGGTCCATGGCAGATCGAGGCGACAACCTTTCCGCTGTCGACGAACCGCCTGGTGAAGTCGACGGCTGCGTCGTTGATGCGCAGATTCTCCGGCGCGCCGCCGCCCGGGATGACAAGCGCATCGAATTGATCAATGCCGTCGGCGCCGAGTTGATCGAACGTCATGTCAGGGTCGAGGGTGGCGCCTTTCTTGCCGCGCACGGTCTTCGTGTCGATCCCGATCACCGTCACCCTGGCGCCCTTGCCCTCGAGGAATTCCTTGGGAGATGTGGCTTCGACATCTTCGAAGTTGTTTGCGATGACCATTGCGATGTTCTTGGCCACTTATGCCTCCTTTTCGGTCAATTCAAGGCCCTTCGACGCGACGATCCGCTGCGCCATAGCCAAGAAGTCGGCGACCGGCATCGCGCCGAGATCGTCGCCTGATCGTAGCCGAACCGCGACGGCGCCGTTCTCGACTTCGCGTTTGCCGACTACCAGCATGTACGGGATCTTCATCAGTTGGGCATCGCGGATCTTCGCCTGCATGCGCTCCTTCTGGTCGAAAATCTCGACCCGCAGGCCGAGTTGCGTCGCATTGTCGGCGACATTCTGGCAGTACCCGACCTGATCGTCCGTGATCGGAATCAGGGCGATCTGTGTCGGCGCGAGCCAGACCGGGAATGCCCCGGCGTAATGCTCGACGAGGCCGCCGACAAACCGCTCCATTGATCCGAGAAGCGTGCGGTGGATCATGACGGCGCGGTGTTTCTCGCCGTCCTCGCCGATGTAGTTGATGTCGAAGCGCTGCGGCAAGTTGAAGTCAAGCTGGACCGTCGGGCCAGTCCATTCCCGCCCGAGCGCGTCGACCCATTTGATGTCGATCTTCGGTCCGTAAAACGCTCCTCCACCCTCATCGATCTTGTAATCGACGCCCTTCTGTTCAAGCGCGACCTTGAGCTTGTCGATGGCGCGCGCCCACGTCTCCTCGTCGCCGATCCACTTGTCCGGCCGCGTCGCCAGGTAGGCCTTGAAGTCGTACCCGAAGACCTTGGCCATGTACGTGGCCAGGTCGATGACCGCCGCGATCTCGTCGGTCGACTGCTCTTCCGTGCAGAAGATGTGGGCATCATCCTGCGTGAATCCGCGCACGCGAAGCATGCCGTGGAGCGTACCCGAGCGCTCGTAGCGATACACCGTGCCGAGCTCCGCATACCGGATCGGCAGATCGCGGTACGAATGCACGTGGCTTTGGTAGATCTTGATGTGGCCCGGGCAGTTCATCGGCTTGAGGTAGTAATCGACTTCCTCGATCGACATCGGGGAATACATGTTCTCCCGGTACGTCTCGAGATGCCCGCTCGTCTGGTAGATCTTCTCGGATGCAATATGCGGCGTGTAGACGATCTGGTAGCCGCGCTCGAGCTGCTCCTTTTGCTCGAATTGCTCAATCTGGTAGCGAATCATCGCGCCGCGCGGATGCCAAAGGATCAGGCCCGGCCCAATCTCATCATTGACCGAGAAGAGATCCAGGTCGCGGCCCAGTCGCCGGTGATCTCGCCGTTGCGCCTCTTCGACCCGCGCCAGGTAATCGTCCAGTTCCTCCTGGCTCGGCCAGGCTGTTCCATAAATGCGCTGCAGCATCGGCCGTTTCTCATCGCCCCGCCAATAAGCGCCGGCGACTGAGAGCAACTTGAATGCGCCGATCTCGCCTGTCGATTCGACATGGGGTCCCTTGCAGAGATCGAGGAAGGTGCCCTGTTGATACGTCGTGATCGTCGAGTCGTCCGGTAACTCCTTTAGTATCTCGACCTTGTATGGGTTTGCCTTGAACGTCTCGAGCGCCTCCGACTTGCTGACCTCCGTCCGGACGAACGGTTCGTCCGCATCTCGATGCCGAGCCATCAGGTTCTCGATTGACGCAAGGTCGTCCGGCGACAGTGGCCGCGGGAGGTCCATGTCGTAATAGAAGCCATTCTCGATGGCCGGCCCGATTGCGAATTTGACTTCCGGGATCAACTCCTGGACTGCTTCTGCCATCAAGTGCGCGGCCGAGTGCCGCATCGTGGCCAGGGCTAGATCCTGTTCGTTCTCGATCTCGACAACGACGTCCGAACCCGGCTCCTTCACGTCAGCCATAGACATCGGATCAATCCTCCAATCAGCAAAAAGCAACAGCCCGGCTCCCTCACAAAGGGACGCCGGGCTGACGTGGTTCCACCCTGGTTCCGACGCGCGGTGGCGCATCGCTCATGTGCCGGTAACGGGGCGTCCGGAGCGGTTTGGATCGTAATCGTCTCCCGCTCGGCTCGCAGGTGGTTTTCTGCCGGCTACCCAGGGCCGCCTCTCAGCATCCGGCGGCGTTTCTGTCTGGGCGCAGCGACGTACTCGTCCTGGTCAGCGCCATTGATGCAAGGATAGGAACGGGCACGCTAAGTGTCAATCTCAGCTTCAGGCGTGGACTTCCGGGCGAGGTAGCGCAACTTCATGCCCGAGTGCATCCAGAGGGACCCAGCTACAACCGCCGCGATTACCAGTCCAATCATCCAGTTGTCGAATGGGCTATCCCCGTCGTCACCGGTCGCCGCCACCGGACCGGGCGTCCCCGTGACCAGTACGGGCCTGGGACCCGTCTCGACGCCAGCAAAGACGTCGCTGGCCGGCGGAGTTGCCTGATTGTCGCCAACGTCTGCCTGTGCCTGGTCTTGCGACACTTGCTGCGCATACGCCAGTGCGTCGCCGACAGGCTGACCCGCCGCGATTCGCTCCGACCTCGCCGCGAAACCGTAATCCTGCAGAACCGCGTGATCCTGATACCAGACTTCCGGCGCCACCCCATCGATCGTAACCGACACCAGCTGAGCGTCGTCGCGCTGGCCGATCTCGATCAGGCAGTACCCAGTCGCGTCGTCGTAGCCGGTCTTGCCCCCGATGTAATCGGGGATGAACTCCGGTCCCCGATTGACTGAGGTGATCGTGGCGCCAGTCGTCGTCGTGTAATCGCGCGCGGTGATGATGGCCATGAAATCGCCGTTCCGCACGGCGTACATCATGAAGGTCGCGATGTCGCGCGGGGTTGAGTAGTGATCAGGATCGCTCAGTCCATGTGGATTGACGAAATGGGTGTCCTTGAGCCCGAGCTCCATGACCTTGTCGTTCATCCAACCAACGAACCGGTTGACAGAATCTTCGTCCGAATCACCAGGTTGGGCGCCCACTCCGCGGGCCAAGGCGTGGGCCGCGTCGTTCCCCGATTCTAGGATCATGCCGTAGAGCAGGTCGCGGACCGTGTACGTCGTGCCGGGCGCGAAACCGGTCATGCGGGTGGAGGTCGAGTCGAACTCGTCCAACTCATTGGCGGTGATCTGCATGTCGAGCGAGCCGTGTTCGAGCGCGACGATGGCGGTGAACACCTTGGTCAGGCTGGCGATACCGCCGCGGACATCGGCGTCCTTCTGGGCATAGATCTCGCCGGTCTGATCATCGATGA
>DASQCG010000071.1:0-2425 GCA_035634825.1 Thermomicrobiales bacterium
GGAGCTGAATGTCGCGGTGACCGCGGCCTGCCTTGGCCACGAAGCCGCCTGGGTCTCGGCTCTTCCCGATACGCCGCTCGGCCGGATCATCGTGCGGGCTGGACGCGGGCATGGCGTCGACATGTCCCGGGTCTCGATCCTGCCCGAGTCGGCCGGCCGGACCGGGGTCTACTTTCTGGAAGAGGGGACAGATCCGCGACCGTCGGCCGTCTATTACGACCGGGCCCGATCGGCCATGGCCGAGTTGGCTGCCGGTGCATTCGATTGGCCGGCGCTGTTGTCGGGCGCGGACGCGTTCATGGTCTCCGGCATCACACCCGCACTCGGCGCCGGCGCCCGGGACGAGACATTCGCCGCGATCCGGGCGGCGAATGCGGCCCGGATTCCCGTCTTCTTCGACCTGAACTACCGCAGCAAGCTCTGGACCGAGGCCGAGGCGCGGGCCTGCTTTGTGGAGGTGGCTCCGCGAGTCGATGTCATGTTTGCCTCTCGTTCCGGATTGGAGACCTTCTTCGGGATCACCGGAGAGGAGCATAACGAAGTCATGCTCAAGGCGTGCCAACGCCTTGGTCTCGCCGCGTGCGTATTGACGCGCAAAAAGGGCAAGCAGAGTCGATCGCAGCGAATGGCGGCAACAAGCGCGCTGGCGAACGGTCTGGTCACCGTGACCGATTGGACCGACGTCGAAATCGTCGATCGGGTCGGCGGCGGCGATGCGTTCGCCGGCGGCTTTATCGTCGGCTACCTCGAGCAGCCGGAGAATCCTGAGTTCGCACTCAAGCTCGGACTCGCGGCCAGCGCGCTCAAGCACACCATGGCCGGCGACTTCCTGGCCGCAACCCGTGCCGAGATCGAGGCGGCGATGACCGTCGTCGAAGGTGGGGCGCTCCAGCGGTGAGCGACGAAATTTACCTTGTCGAGCTGACCAAAGACAACTGGGAGCGAGTGGCGGCGCTGACCGTCAATCCCGATCAGGAGGGCTTCGTCGCGCCCAACCTCAAGACCATAGCCGAGACGCGTTTCTACCCGGATGTGATGTGCCGCGTGATCATGCGGGGATCGGATTCGATCGGGCTGGCCGCCTATGGCATCGACACGGACGACAACAACTGGTGGCTGTTCCGGTTCATGATCGCCGGCAGCGAGCAGGGCAAAGGTTATGGCCGACAAGCGCTGACGCTGCTGATCGATGAATGGCACGCGACCCCTGGTTGCCATTTCGTGCTGCTTGGGTACAAGCCCGAGAATGGAGCCGCCGAGCATCTCTACGCGAGCATGGGGTTCGTCCCGGGTGAAGTCGCGTCGTGGGGAGAGCGCATCGCCCGCCTCGACCTGTCGCCCGAACCCGGTGCGGGGAGTCGGTAACGCCCGCACCTGCACGACGTGCGGGCACGCGCCATCATGACCAGGTCGGATAAGGAGTTCTGTCGCGCATGAGCAAGGTCGTGTTGGTCGAGCTATCCGCCGAGAATTGGGAAGCCGTGGCGCGCATGCAGGTGCAGGCGGACCAGATGAACTTCGTTGTCGATAACCTTTGGACCATCGCCGAGACCCAGTTCTACCCCTGGGCCCGCCGGCGGGTCATCCTCGCTCACGGCCGGATCGTGGGATTCGCCGTCTACGGGATGCATCCAGACGACCAAACGGAGCTGTGGCTGCACCGATTCATGGTTGCGGCTGAAGAGCAGCGGGCCGGGGTTGGGCGCGCGGCCCTGCGGCTGCTGATCGAGGAATGGAAGACGACGCCGAATCTGCGCATCGTCAAGCTCAGCTACGAGCCGGACAACACAGTCGCCGAGCGCCTCTACGCCAGCGAAGGCTTCATCCCCGGCGAGCTCGCCAAATGGGGCGAGCGCATCGCCACCCTCGACCTCACCAAGCTCTGAGGCGTATGGCGGATATCGACCTATATAGTGGGGTCATAGCGGGGTTATGCAGTGGTCATAGATCGGTTTAGGCGTGCATAGGCGTGCATAGAACCTGCTGGCAAGTGTGAGTCACGCACGCCAAAGAGAATTGTGCCGCCAGACTTGTTCAACATCGCGCAGGCAGTGCGAATCGCTTTGGTCGCCTCTCCCGTCGTCGACTTGAACTCCAGCGTCTCCGACTCACAGAGCGCTATGAGCTCGCGAAGCTGGTCCAGGTTCATGGCGCTGAAATGAACTGGGCGCCGGTTGGGGAGATGGGGAGGTGGCGGCACTGGCCGGGGATGCCGGCGGTGCGGCCGGTCTCTTGCATCGCCTGGCAGACGGCCGGCACGTTTTCGTGCGTGACGAGCGCCAGCACCGTTGGGCCGGCGCCGCTCAGGCAGGCGCCGATCGCTCCGGCTGACCGGGCTGCCTCCGACATCGGGATCAGGTGCGGGTAGAGGCGGGATCGCGGCGGCTCGTGCAATCGGTCGTGCATCCCGGCCGCGATCGCTCCG
>DASQCG010000072.1:0-15808 GCA_035634825.1 Thermomicrobiales bacterium
CGACGCCATTTACCGTGCGGTCGAACTGGCGTCCGATGCGGGCGTGCCGGTCTGCTTCGACGTCAACATGCGGCCAAGCTTGTGGGAGTCGGCCGCGCAGGCACGGGAGATCTGCCAGCCGGTGCTGGATCGGACGACAATTCTGAAACTGAGCGTGGACGATGCGGACGTGCTGTTCGGCCTGCGCGATCCCGCGCAGATCTTCGCGGCGCAGGTCGGGTCCGACGCCGTGCGCCTGCTTACCGACGGCGCGCGAGGGGCGTGGTTCCGGAACGATCTCGGTGAGGTTGAGCATGTGCCCGCGTTCCCGATCGAGCCGGTCGAGCCGACCGGCGCCGGCGATGCCTTCATGGCAGCCGTGGTCAGCCGATACTTGTCGTCGCAGCGCGCGCCGAGCAGAGCCGATATCGAGTTCGCCTCCGCGGCCGGGGCCATTACGGCGACGCGAATTGGCGCTATTGAGTCATTGCCAACCCGGGCTGAGATCGATCAATTTCTGATCAGCAGGTAAGCCCGGATTCCATGCGCTCCGGTGACGGATCGGGAGAGAGGGCAATGACGCAGCCGGTCCAGCCCGAGAATCAGATTGCGCCGGCGGACGATGGCGCAGACCAACTCATTCGACAGTCTGCCGACCTCCGGCTGCTTCGACGGGTCCGTCAGGAGCTTGCCGCCTACGATGACTTCGAGACCATCATCCGGACTGCCGTCGATGCCCTGTCCGGTCCGACGGGCTACGCATACGTCGGCGCCTACCTGAATCAACCGAGCGGAGTCGCCCTCGTCCATCAGGTCGGCTACGAGCATCCGCTGCGGTGGCTCGACATCGATTCCGGGATCAGGGGACGAGTGGCCCGGACTGGCGTAGGCGAGCTGGTTACCGACGTCTATGCCGATCCCGATTACGTCGCCATCGTGGCCGAGATCGGGAGCGAGATCTGCGTTCCATTCGGCGAGATGACCGAGGCAGCCGGTGTCTTGATCGTTGAAAGCCCCGGTACGCATTCGCTCCGGGCCACCGATTTCCGCATCGTCAGCGAGATCGCCGGGCTGCTGACGCTCGCCATCGAGCGCGCCGCCCTGGCCAAGGCACACCGGACCAGTGAGCAGCGACTGCGCCTGGCCCTCGATGCCGCGGCAATGGGCATCTGGACCTGGTCGATTGAAAGTGGAGCGGTCGATTGGCAATTCGCGGTTAGCGAGGGCGCGGACAATCCGATCCACTCGATCGACGACCTTCTGGCCCGGGCGCACGCTGGTGACTTTGCTCATCTGGCCCATGCGTTCGGACTGGCGGGCTCGGACGGAGATCTCGACCTCGAGTTCCGGCTCGTCGGGGATGCCGGGGAGGTGCGCTGGCTCAGTCTGCGCGGTCACGCGATCGACCGCGCGGCCGACGGCACGCCGCGCGTGATTGCCGGTGTCGCATCCGACATCACCGGTCGCAAGCGGCTGGAGGAGGAGCGTCTGCGCCTCGTTCACCTCGAAACGGCGCGACTCAATGCCGAGGATGCGCAGCGGACAATGGCGGAGACAATCGAACGGCTGAGGGACGGGTTTATCGCCGTCGACTCGGAGCTGCGACTTGCGCTGGTCAACGCGGAGGCGGCGCGCTTGCTCGACGTTGATCGCTCCGGCGTGCTCGGCACGCTGATTCAGGATGCGCTGGCATCGATCGGCGACGAGAATGCCGTCACCAATATTGTCGCAGCCTGCCAATCGACTGAGCCCAGCTCGTTCGATGCATTCGATGTCCGGGCAGATCGATTCCTGGAGGTCCGCGTGTTCCCGGGCCGGGATGGCGTTACCTTGCACCTGCGGGACGTGACTGCCCTGCGCCGGGCCGAATATGAGCGCCATCGGATCGAAGCGCGATTCCGCTCGCTCGTCCAGGAATCGTCGGACCTGATTCTGATCCTGTCGCGCAAGGCGGTCATCGAATTCGCGAGCCCGGCGGTTGAGCGCATGCTCGGCTTTCGGCCGGACGAGATCGTTGGCCGGCGCGATGGCCTGTCGGTTCACCCAGCCGACGAGAAACGATTCCGGCGCGCGCTGATCCGAGTCCTGCGCTCACCGGGAACGCACCCGCCCTTCGAAATTCGGGTTCAGCACGGTGATGGCTCGTACCGCTGGCTCGAGGTGACGCCCACGAACCTGCTGGCGGATCCGCTAATCCACGGTGTCGTTGCGAACTGCCGGGACATCACCGAGCGACATGCATCCGAGTTCAATCTCTGGCTTCTTTCCGAGATCTCGACCGTCGTCGGCGCGTCGCTCGACCTATCCCAAACGCTTGAGGCGGTTAACCGGCTGCTCGTGACCTATGTCTGCGAGGTCAGCCTCGTGGCCGTATTCAACGAGCGGGGCGATGTCGAGCGCTTCGCCGCGGCCGAGCGCGAGCCCAATCGATCGGCCTTTGGCGATGGCCGGATCCTGGCGGATCGGGCCATCGACGCGATCGGTATCCGGTCGGGCCGCTCGCTCAGCAGCCGGCACACGATCGTCGTCGATGTCGCCCATATCGACATCGACGAAACGGCGGCCCCGTACGTTGCGCTTGGCAACTGCCTGCTCCAGCTTGGATTGACGACGGCTATAGCGGTGCCGATCGTGCTGCGAGGTCAGGTGCGCGGGGTGCTGCTGGTTGGATTCGGAACTGATGCCGACGTGTCGCCGGCGCTGATCTCGATGATCGAGGATGTCTCGCGGCGAGCAGGCCTGGCGATCGAGAACGCCGGCTTGTACCTGCACGCCCGGCAGGCCATCGACGCGCGCGATCAGTTTCTGTCGGTCGCCGCGCACGAGTTGCGGACGCCGATCACGTCGGTCACCGGGCACGCACGGATGCTTTTGCGCGAGCTCGGGGAGCGGAAGGATCCGGAGCGGATCGTCCGCTACGCCGGAAGACTCGACGAGGCCGGCAGCCGATTGGCCACGCTTGCCGAGGACTTGCTCGATGTTTCGCGGATTAGATCGGGGCAACTGCCGCTTCGGGTCGGGCGGGTTGATCTCAGCGAGCTCGCCCAGCGGGTGGCGGTTCGATACGCGGAGCATCGGTCGTCGGCCCGGGACCGCATCACGTTGTCTGCCGCTGAGGGCGTAATGCCGGTCATGGCCGATCCAGATCGCATCGAGCAGGTGCTGACCAACCTGATCGACAATGCCCTCAAGTACAGCCCGCCGGACACGGCGGTCGAGCTGATCCTCGGCGGAGATGAGGAGCTGGTTCAGCTGTCGGTGCGCGATCGGGGCATCGGCGTGGCGCCGGAGAGCCTGGATGCGATCTTCGAGCCATTCGGGCGCGCGGCGAACGCCGAGGAAACGGGAGCAACGGGACTCGGCCTTGGGCTGTACATTTGCCGGACGATCATCGAGCGGCTCGGCGGTTCGATCTGGGCGGAGAGCGAAGGCGAAGGCGCCGGGCTGACCGTGAAGATCCAATTGCCGCCGGTTTCCGATGCAGTCGGGATCACCAGCGCGGAATAGGATTCGGGTGCCGTCACCGTCCAGCCCAATCGCATTCACCATCGGACCCCTCGAAATCCGCTGGTACGCCCTGTTCATCATGACCGGGATCATCGTCGGCACGGCGGTCGCGGCGTGGGTCGCCCGTCGTCGCGGGCAGAACGATCAATTCCTGTTCGATGCCGCTCCGATCGTGGTCATGGCGGCTGTCGTCGGCGCCCGGCTCTATTACATCGTGCTTGAATGGCGGTACTTTGCCGACCATCCGGACCGGATCGTCGGTGTGCAGCTGCGCGGCTTGACGATCCATGGGGCGCTGATCGGCGGGATCGCCTGCTTCTGGTGGATCTGCCGTCGCCATGGTGAGCCGTTCCTGCGCTGGGCCGACACGATCATGGCCGGGGTGCCGGTTGGTCAGGCGATCGGCCGCTGGGGGAACTGGGCGAACCAGGAAGCGTTTGGACGGCCAACCAGCTTGCCGTGGGGCGTCAGGATCGACCCCGAACACCGGCCCGAACAATATGCCACGGCCGAACGATTCCACCCGACGTTCCTCTACGAGTCGATCTGTTCCCTCGTGATCGCCGCGATCCTGATCTACGTCTTGCTGCATTTTGCGAAACGGGAATGGTGGCGCGACGGCTATGCGCTGGCCCTGTACCTTGTCTTGTATGGTGGTGTGCGGCTGATCATTGAGTCGATGCGGACCGATTCGCTGTACATCGGACCGTGGCCAGCCGCGTATTGGTTGAGTGGGGCCCTGATAATCGGCGGGAGCGCGCTTGCGCTGTACCTGCGCCCGCGAGAGGTTAACCGTGTCGAGCAACCCTGAAACGTTCGTCAAGCATATGTGGCCATGGATCGCCCACACACTGACCGGCCATGTCCTGGCTATGGCCCGCGAGGGTCTGATCGGGCAGGACATGGGCGAGACACTGGCGGCCGCGATCGACCGCGTGCGTGATCAGCCAGCAGCCGACGAGGATCTGGTGTCCCTGGTCCGCTCCTATGAGCAGCTCCTGGCCGCGCAACTCACGCCGGAGCTCGAGGCGGCCGCTCGCGTCGGACGATCCATCGTCGATATCACCGCAACAGTTGCCCGCCTCGCCACGCTTGAACGGCTGAATGCGCTGGATCTCGAGTCGCGGCGATGCGAGGCAGCCACCCTCGCGCTCGCCGAGCGCAACTATGTGACGCTGATGCCGGTGACGATGGACGGGTTTGTCTCGCAGCCGACTTCGGTCGCGCACTGGCTGGGCGGGTTGATCGAACAGCTTGGCCGCGCCCGGGATCGGATTGCCGCGGCGATAGAGACGGTGGATGCCAGTCCGATGGGCGCCAGCGCACTGGCCTCGAGCGGGTTCGCCGTCGATCGATCTGCCATCGCGGTTGACCTCGGTTTTAACCGGGTGATCGAAAACACGTTCGATGCCGTCTCATCGCTGGACTGGATCACGATTGCGGCCGATGCCATGGACGCGGTTATGAGCCCGCTCAAGCGGTTCTGCGACGAAGTCTTCACCTGGTGCCGCATCGAGCCCACCTCGTTCAAGATCGGCGATTGGCTGATCGACAGCGTCTCCGGTATTCCGCAGTGGTCCGGTCCATTCGGTCTTGTCCGATTGACGCAGGACCTGGAGCACGTGGCGTTTCAGGCGCACGTTCTTGCGCACGAGGCCTCGAGCGTCGACTACGGCCCTCAGCTGGCCTCGCTCGGTCGCCTCGCGTATGGGTTGGATGCGATCGGGACCGAATCCACCGGCCTGGTCTCGGAAGTTGCGCATTTCCTCGAGGCCGGCCTTGTCGTCAATGCGGCCTACTTCTCGAATCGAGCCGGCCGGTCGTTCTCAACCAGCAGTGATTTGGCCGATTTCCTGATTCTTGAGGAGCGCTTGACGCCGTCCGAGGCCGAGCAGATTGCGGCGCTGACGATTGCCAGGGCGCGCGACCAGGGCCTTGAAGCAGCGGGGATCACGGCCGACCTGATTGACGGTGCTGCGATGATGGTGATCGGGCGCGAGCTCAAGGTTGAGTTCGAGGCAATCAGCCGATACTTGGCGCCGCGCCGATTCATCGAGCGGCGGACCGCACTCGGCGCACCGTCGCCTGACGCCGTGCGGACGTTTGTTGCCCATCGGCGACAAGACCATAATGAGCGAAACGAGCGCATGGATCAGCGACGGGCGACCGTTGAATCCGCCGCAGGAACACTTCGTTCCGCCGCGCATGAAGCCTCACCGAGCTAATTCGCAAAGGAGTCCGACATACGCCGGCATAATTCGCAATTCGAAACCCAGCCAGAATCCGCATTATTGATCGCCGTCGATGCCCACGGCAGTACGTGGGAGATCACCGACTCGCTGGAAGAGTTGGCCCGCCTCGTCGAGTCGGTCGACGCCCAGGTGGTCGGCGCGGTGACGCAGCGGCTGAACTCGCCGGTTTCCGGGACATATGTCGGAAGCGGCAAGGTCGAGGAGATCAAGGCGCTCAAAGAGACGCTCGAATACGACATGGTCGTGGCCAACGACGAGCTGTCGCCGGCCCAGCTGCGTAACCTTGAGCGGCTCCTTGATACCAAGGTCATTGACCGGACGGCGATTATTCTCGATGTCTTCGCCCGCCGCGCCCAAACGCATGAGGGTCGCCTGCAGGTGGAGCTTGCCCAGCTCGAGTACCGGTTGCCGCGCCTGACCCGGATGTGGACACATCTCTCCCGGCAGGCGGTCGGCGGCGTCGGCGTGCGTGGCCCCGGTGAGACACAGCTCGAATCGGACCGGCGGGAAGCGCAGAAGCGAATCTCGTTCATCAAGGAGCAGCTCAACGAAGTGCATCGTCACCGCGAGCTGCATCGCGGCCATCGCCGGCAGAGCGAGACGCCGATCGTCGCCCTCGTGGGCTACACGAACGCGGGCAAAAGCACATTGCTCAACGCCTTGAGCGGCGCAGACGTCTATGCCGAGGATCAGCTCTTCGCCACGCTTGACCCGACCACGCGACGGATTGAGCTCAATGACGGCCGGACCGTGCTCCTGACGGATACGGTCGGGTTCATCAACAAATTGCCGACATTCCTGATCGCCGCCTTCCGGGCGACGCTCGAGGAGATCCATGAGGCGACGGTGCTGGTCCACGTTCTTGACGTAACGCACCCCAACGCGCGCGAGCATATGGCCACCGTCACGGAGGTGCTCGAGGATCTCGGCGCAGATGACAAACCGGTGATCGTGGCGCTCAACAAGGTCGACCGCGCCGGTTTCGCCGGCGTGCCGTCGCTCGACGAATTGATGGAACGGCTCGAGATCGCCGGTCCAAGTGTGGCGACCTCAGCCCAGCAGGGCATCGGGTTCGACGCGCTCCGCGACGCCATTGCGACGGCCATCGACGAGGAGCAGGGCATGCGGACCGTGCAGGTCCGGATTCCGTACGATCGCGCTGAGCTGGTCGAGCGATTCTATCGCGCCGCGTCGGTGGATTCCGTCGAGCACGATGAGGACGGGACCGTACTCACGGGCCGCATACCCGACCGGCACCTCGACCCGTACCGTCAATTCGTCATTCACGATGAACCGGCGGTTCTGGCGGGCGCAGCCGCCGCTGCCTCCCGCGAATCCGCGGCTTAGGACTATCGTCCAGAACTGTTCCGGTCGACCGATTTCGGGCATTCCACGCCAGTGCCGGCGTCGCTATAGTCGGCTGCAGCGCCCGCATCATCGGGCGTCACGACACGCGTAAGCGAGGAACAGCATGGTGGATGTGCTCGAGGAGATGCTGGCTCGTCTCCGGGCGGACAACGACCTGGAATTTGCCGCAATCTCTGCCGATGGAATGCAGGTTGCATCCGACGGCGTCGACGGTCTCGACGCCGAAGGAATCTGCGCGACAGCAGCCGATGGCTACCTGGTCATGACCGCGCTCGGTATCGAGCTCGATCGCGGCGAGCAGCAGATGCTGACGATCGAATACGCCGACGGAACCGTCATCGTTTGTCCACTTGAGCATGGCGCAGTGCTCGTGATGATGACCGGCGGTAGTGCCAACCTCGGTCGACTTCGTCTCGCGGCGCGTCGATTCCAGGCCCAATACATGGAGAGCGCGTCGGCGGCTGCCTAGTGGTGCATGCTTCTGCGTGCCGGGTCGGAGAGATCTGGCGAAGAGCGCAGACAGGGGACCACCGTGGCAGACGAGCAGACGTCCGGGCCGATCTCTTACCGAGCAGCGGGAGTTGACATCGACGCGGCGACAACCGCGCTCGATCGGGTCCGCCAGAAGATCCAGGCGACCTTCGCAGGGACCGGCGCGGCAAGGCCGATCGGCCACTTCGGTGGCTTCTATCAGCTCGCGGATGACGGCGATCGGTATCTCGTCGCGAGCGCGGATGGGATCGGCACCAAGCTGAAGCTCGCCTTCCTGCTGGGTGGCTCGGCCCACGCGATGGTCGGGGCGGATCTGGTCAACCACTGCGTGAACGATGTCCTCGCTGTGGGCGCCAGACCGCTGTTCTTTCTCGATTACGTCGCGATGGGTCGCCTGGAAAGTGACGCCTTCGCTGGTCTGGTCGGCGGCATGGCGGATGCCTGCCGGGCAAACGGGGTCGCAATGATCGGTGGCGAGACAGCCGAGATGCCGGGGATGTACCAGGAGGGCGAGTATGACGCCGCCGGGTTCATCGTTGGCGAGGTGCGTGAGTCTGAGATCGTCGACGGTCGCGATGTCGCGGCGGGCGATGCCCTGATCGGCATCCCGAGCGGCGGGCTTCAGACCAACGGCTACAGCCTGGCGCGGGCAATCCTGGGCCTGACCGGCGAGGCGGGTCACGACCGGGAGCTGCTCAACCAGCCACTCGCAGTCGACCCGAACACAACGCTTGGTGAAGCGCTGATGGCGCCCCACAAGTCGGTCAAAGCGGACGTGCTGCCCCTCGCGCGGGCGGGCATGCTGACAGGGATGGCCCACATCACCGGCGGCGGCCTGATCGACAACGTGCCGCGCATGTTGCCGAATGGGTTGAGCGCGGAATTCGATCCGCGTAGGTGGGAAGTCCCGCCGATCTTTATGCAACTGGTTCAGATGGGGGATGTGCGCCGTGAGGAATATCACCGAGTCTTGAACATGGGAATCGGATTCGTCGTTGCGACGCGGGCATCGAATGCTGAAGCGGTGCTTGCGGCAATAGCGGAGAGCGTCGTCATCGGAACGGTCGTGCCGACCGGCTCAGATGGCGCGCGCGTGTCAGGTCTGGAGTAAGCCCGGGCGGCGTAGGGGCCGCTATCGGGCATGGTGAGGTCGATGCTAGGTCATTTCGATCCGCATCTGTCGCACGTCATCATTGATGAAGAGACGGCTGTCTCGATCAATAGTGTGTTGCGGCAGTTGATCAGGGACAGCCAGGCCACGAGCGGCTGTGTGCTCGACCGCGCCGGCCAGATCATTGTCTGGGATGGCCCTGCCTACGACGGGCAGCGCATGCAGCTCGGGGCGCTGATTGCCGGTACGTATGCCTCCACCCGAGAGGTGGCGCGCATCTTGCAGGAGGCGGGCTTTCGCACGCTCCTCCAGGAAGGTGCGCGCGAGAAGATCTTCACGGAGGCGGTGGGCGATCACTGGCTGGTTTCGCTCATCTTCGGGAAGCACACGGCGCTCGGACTGGTGAAAGTTCTTTGCAACCGGGCGACGATGGACTTGCAGCAGGTACTTGTGAGCGCGATGGAACGCCAGATTCATCGACCGCGGCTGAAGGATGCGGGTCTCGACATTGTTGCGAACGACACGATTGATCTGATCTTCCGGAATGACACCGAGAAGTGATGGGCTGAGGGAGAACGATGGCGCTCATCAATGTTGCCGCCCGGGAGATTCACGGGAAGATCGTCTATTACGGTCCCGGTCTCTGTGGCAAGACAACCAATTTGCAGTACATCCACGGCAAGATCCCGTCAGGAAGTAAGGGTGATCTCCTGTCGATCGCAACGGAGACGGAGCGAACTCTGTTCTTCGACTTCCTGCCGCTCGATCTCGGCAAGGTTCAGGGGTTCACCGTTCGGTTTCACCTGTACACGGTCCCAGGTCAGGTGTTGTACGAGCGAACCAGGATCGCGGTGCTCAACGGGGCGGATGGCGTCGTATTCGTCGCCGATGCCCAGCGGGAGCGCCTCCAGGACAACCTGACCAGCCTCAAGGAGCTGGCCGGGAACATCTCACAGTCTGGAAAGCGATTCCTCGATTTCCCGCTGGTCATGCAATACAACAAGATGGATTTGCCCAACGCACTTCCAACCCCGGTCCTGGATCGCTATCTGAACACGATCCGTGTCCCACGGTTCGAGGCGACGGCGTTCAACGGGCATGGGGTATTCGAGACCCTGCGGGCTATCTGCAAGCTGGTGACGAACAAGCTCTAACCGGCGCAATGCAGACAACCAAGGCGAAAAGGACCGGGTCTTGCACCTGCCCGGTCCTTTTCGCGTTCAGACGATCCGGTATTCGCGCGCGAAGTACCCGTACGTCTCGTCGACGTTCTGGAAGTTGACGCCATCGCCGACGGCGGTCGTGAACTCATCGGATTCGAGCGCGGCCGTGCAGGAGGCCTCGTCGTCAAACGCGATATAGGCGACGGCATCGAAGGATGGCCGCTGATCGCCCATGGTCGCAATCATCGGGTAGCAGCGATATTCGCGCAGCCCGGGCAAATTCGCGGTCAGCGGCGTATGCCTGTTGATCCAGTAGTCGATGAACTCGTCCTGCGACATGCCGGGTTTTCGGGTAACCAGGAAGACGACGTGATACATCGGCGCTATTCCTCCTTCTGCCGCTTCGGGATGAAGCCGGGTTGCTGATATGCGGGGTTCGGGTGCGCGTAGAAGCCCTGCCCGCTCTTCTCGCCGAACTTGCCCTCGTCGATCATCTTCGCCAGACCGGGCGAAGGCTTGTCGGTCGGGTCCACGGTGTCACGCTGGTAGGACCACTCGATGTCGCGGACCACGTCGAGGCCAACCATGTCCATGACGCCGAACGGGGCGTACTCGGTCTGGAAGAAGATCATCCAGAGGCGGTCGATATCTTCCGGAGATGCAACGCCCTCATCCATGACGCGCAGGCTTTCGCGTTTCACCGCCCGCCAGATTCGGTTGATGATGAATCCCTTGCTTTCAATCCGAACGATTGGCGCGACCAGTCCAATCTCCTGGCTGAACGCCTGTGCGCGCTGAAGCACCGACTCGTCGGTTTGTCCGCACGTCATCAGCTCAACCATTGTCCGCACCCAGATCGGCGCGAAGAAGTGCATGTTCATAATGCGCTCGGACCGTGTCACCTTGTCGATCACGTTTCGGGTCGGGATCGATGAGCTATTCGAGGCGAGGATGGCGGTTGGGTTGATCGCATCCATTCGGCCGAAGAGCTCCGTCTTGACGTCGACATCCTCGCGAACTGCTTCAATGACGAGGTCGGCATTGGCAATCGCACTTTCGAGATCCGGCTCGAATCTCAGGTTGGTCCGAGCTTCAGCCGGATCGAGCGTCCCGATGCCACTACGGTGAAGCTCCGGCAGAATCTGCTCATCGATACGCAGCCGTGCCCGGTCGAGTGCATCCGGGATTGCATCGGTGATCGCCACCGGGTAGCCGTGGATGGCGATCAGGGAGCCGATCTGCGCTCCCATCGTCCCGGCGCCGACGATCGCGACGCGCTTGATTCCGTGGTCAGTCACAAATACTCCAGTTCTGAATTGCCTGCGCGTTCACTGCCCGGAATCCTACCGAAGGGCTGGCAATTTCGCCGCCGTCCGGGATAATCACGATATGAACGCGGAAATCGAGAAACACATGCCGGAAATAGAAGCGCTATGCCGGAAATACGGTGTGAGCCGGCTCGAGTTGTTTGGCTCTGCGACAGGTCCAGATTTTGATGTTGAGCACAGTGATTTTGATCTCATTGCGACCTTTGCACAAACGCCCGGGATCGAGTTTGTCCGGTTCGCGGATGAGCTCGAGCAACTTTTGGGACGCCACGTGGATTTAATGATGAATCGGCCGATCCGGAACCCCTTCCTCCGGCAAGGAGTCGAATCCACCCGTAGGGTCATCGTAGATGCGCAGGTCGCATAAGCATCTCTTCGACATGCTTCGGGCTGGTGATGAACTCCTGGAGATCACGGCCGAAAAGACCCTCGATGATTACCTCGGGACTCGAGTCCTCCAGCTTGCCGTCGAGAGGTGCTTGATCACCCTCGGTGAAGCGGCCACGGTAATAATCCGGGAGGATCCTGAAATGGTGCTCACCTTTCCGGAGCTGCCAGAGATCAAGGGTCTGCGAAACCGAGTCGTCCATGATTACGACGATATCGACGAAGGGGTTATCTGGAAGGCAGTTACCGAGTACTTGCCAGGCTTTATGGAACGGCTACGGCCATACGTCGAGTCCGCCTTGTGAGCTGCGCAGTGGCAATTCGCGTCATCTATGTCGGTGCGTCAGTTATTGGACCACGGGATTCCACCTCCTGATGCCTCGCTTCAGGTCGAGTTCAGGGGCTGGCAATTTCGCCGCCGTCCGGGATAATCAAGATATGAACGCTGAAATCCTTGCCCGATTGCCACAAATTGAAGAATTGTGCAGACGTCATGGAGTCATCAGGTTGGAATTGTTCGGATCCGCAACCGGGCCGAAATTCGATCCAGCGACGAGTGATTTCGACTTCCTTGCCGAGTTTGCAGATCGCGGCCCGAATACGAGGTTCGCCAAGAGATTCTTCGAATTCGAACAAGAGTTGGCATCGCTCTTCACGAGGAAGGTCGACCTACATACCAGCCACTACCCGATAAAGAACCCGTTCCTGGCGCGGGGCATAAACGAGAGTCGAAGGACGATTTATGGGCCGAACCGCGACAGAGCGACTGCTTGATGCCTTGGAGCGTGCTCAAGTTGCAATCGTATTTGTCGGCGGTCGCACATTCTCGGACTATCTGACCGATGACATGTTGCGCTCGGCGGTCGAGCGGCGAATTGAGATCGTCGGTGAGGCGCTGAACGCGGCGGCAGTTCAGTTGCCTTTCCTTGATCGTGCAATCCCCGAACTTCGTCAGATCGTCGCAACGCGGCACCGCTTGGCCCACGGCTATCACGATCTCGACCACGACATCATGTGGTCAACGGCGACGGAAGAATTGCCCGGACTGGTAGAACACCTTCCTGAGTTGATCCAATTGAGTTCAGCAGATCTTGAGAGCAGGTATGGTGGCTGAGTTACTTCTCGGCGTTGACATCGGCAGTTACAGCTCGAAGGGGGTGCTCGTCACGCCTGAAGGTGAGGTGCTGGCGTCGGCGACGGTCGAGCATGAGATGAGCCTGCCGAGGCCGGGGTGGGCGGAGCATGACGCTGACGCGATCTGGTGGGGCGAGTTCGTCGCGATCACCCGACAACTGCTGTCCGGCAAGTACTCCGGCGACGATGTCGGGGCGGTGGCTGTCAGCGCGATCGGTTCGTGCATGCTGCCGGTCGACCGGGACGGCAATGCGCTTCGGCCCGGTGTCCTTTATGGCATCGACACGCGCTCGACCGCGGAGATCGAGTGGCTGAATCAGCACTTCGGCGAGCAGCCGATGTTCGACCTCGGCGCTATGGCCCTGACGTCGCAGGCCATCGGCCCCAAGATCCTTTGGCTCCAGTGCAACGAGCCCGAGATCTACGCGCAGACGCACAAGATCCTGACCGCGAGCTCATACCCGGTCCTCAAGCTGACCGGCGAGATGGTGATGGATCGCCACTCAGCCTCGTATTACAACCCGCTCGTCAACATCCGCACCCTCGAATGGTCGCCGGAGTTCGCCGAGCCGATCATCGACCTCGATCGCCTGCCGCGCCTGCTCTGGTCGGACGAGATCGCCGGCGAGGTTACCCATGAGGCGGCCGAACTGACCGGACTCAAGGCGGGGACGCCCGTCACGGCGGGGACGATCGATGCGGCGGCGGAGGCGATCAGCGTCGGGGTGGTCAATCCCGGCGATCTGATGATCATGTACGGCACCACGATGTTCTTCATCCAGGTGACCGATCGACCGACGCCCGATGCGCGCATGTGGTGCTGCGGATTCTGTTTCGAGGGTCGCTACGGGATCGAGGGCGGAATGTCCACGACCGGCGCCCTGACCCGCTGGTTCCGCGATCAGTTCGGCTATCCGGAGCTGACGGCGGAGGGGAAGGGTGGGACAAATGCCTACGCGGCGCTTGCGGAGATGGCCGCGCAGATTCCCCCGGGCTCGCAAGGTCTGGTTTGCCTGCCCTACCTGAGTGGCGAGCGCACGCCGATCAACGACCCACTGGCTCGTGGGATGTACGCCGGATTGACGCTCTCGCACACCCGTGCGCACCTCTACCGGGCGTCGCTCGAAGGGACCGCCTACGGAGTCCGGGACAACCTGGATGTAATGAGGGAGATGGGCGCCGACCCCAAGCGGATCGTTGCGGTCGGCGGTGGCGCGCAGAATCCGCTTTGGTTGCAGATCGTGTCGGATGTTTCGGGCAAGGCGCAGATTGTGCCCGAGCGGACGATCGGGGCATCCTACGGCGATGCCTTCCTGGCCGGCGTTGCGAGTGGCATCATCCCGGATCGGGACGCCATTACCCGGGAGTGGGTCAAGGTCGAGCGCGTGATCGAACCGGACCCCGAGATGCGTGACGTTTACGAGCCGTACCACCGCATCTACAAGTCGCTCTATGCCTCGACCCGCGACGATATGCACCGCCTGGCGGCTCTTGGCCAACAGGTGGGAGATGCCTAGCGCGTCAAGCGCTTGCGGGCGAAGCAGGAATCGCAAAAGACGGGCCGGTCGGGTCTCGGCTGGAACGGCACGCGTGTCGGCAAGCCGCACTCTGAGCAAATCGCATCGAACATTTGCCGCTCCACTCCGCGGGACCTGAGCTGTGACTCCCCGGAGACCGCCCGGCGCATATCGCGGCAGTCCGGGCAATAGGCAGGCGGTTGGTAGCCGTGCTCCAGGTAAAAGGCCTGTTCGCCCTCGGTGAATGGAAATGAGGCTCCGCAATTCCGGCAGGAACGGACCAGATCGCCCACGGAAATCATCTCCAGCTGGCCAGCCTCGCCAGACTCACAATCATCGCGCTGCGACGTGAGGCGAACAATTATGCACCGCTCATTGTGCTACATTGCGGACCGTCAATGGCGGCTCGGCGCCGGGCAATTCGACTCGTGCGCCAACATTTCGAGGAGAGCCCTGCAGCATGAATATCCACGAGTACCAGGCGGCAGAATTGCTCGCCCGGTATGGGATCCCCACGAATCCGGGGACCGTCGCAACCACGCCCGATGAAGTCGAGCAGGCTGCGGCAAACGCCAACGGCGTAGTGGTCGTCAAGGCCCAGGTCCACTCAGGCGGCCGAGGCAAGGCCGGCGGCGTCAAGCTGGCGAAGTCCGCAGCGGAAGCCCGGTCGGCCGGCGAGCAGATCCTGGGCATGGATATTCGCGGACATACCGTGCACAAGGTGCTGGTGGCGCCGGGCGTCTCGATTGCGCGTGAGTTCTATCTCGGTGTTGTGCTGGACCGGCCGAACCGCAAGCTCGTGGTAATGGCCTCGGCAGAAGGCGGAGTCGAGATCGAGATCGTCGCGAAGGAAAGCCCCGAAAAGATCAGAACGGCCCACATCGATCCGTTTCTCGGGCTGCATCCCTACCAGGCACGACAGCTCGGGTTTGAGCTTGGTCTCGAGGCGGACAAGGTCGGTGGATTTGCCGACATTGTGCTGAAGCTCGCGAAGCTTTACCAGGAGCTTGATGCCACGCTTGCCGAGATCAACCCGCTGATCCTGACCGAAGAGGGCAAGTGGCTGGCGCTCGACTCCAAGGTCAGCTTCGACGAAAACGCCCTCTTCCGCCATCCTGATTTCGAAGAGCTACGTGACATGAACGAGGAGCAGGCGACCGAGCTGGAGGCGCGGCGATCCGGCATCTCATTCGTCAAGCTCGACGGCAATATCGGCTGCATCGTTAACGGTGCAGGGCTGGCGATGGCGACGATGGACGCGGTCAAGCTCCACGGTGGCGAGCCGGCCAACTTCCTCGATGTCGGCGGCGGTGCCAGCGCGGATCAAGTGGCGAAGGCATTCAGCCTGGTCACGGCCGACCCCAACGTGAAGGCGATCCTGATCAATATCTTCGGTGGCATTACCCGGGGCGACATCGTGGCGCACGGAATCGCTGAGGCCATGGGTCGGGTCGGGGTGAGTGTGCCGATCGTCGTTCGCCTCTCCGGCACGAATGCCGAGGAAGGTCGCGCAATTCTGGATGAGAACGGCCTGCATGCCGTCGCGACGATGGATGAAGCGGCAGCGAAG
>DASQCG010000073.1:0-8079 GCA_035634825.1 Thermomicrobiales bacterium
TCCGCCCGATCCGGCGTTCGCCGCTCGTCTGCGCCGCACCTTTGTTGCCGCCAGCGGTCATCAGCAGACGACCCGGCCGCAGCCGCTTCCGGTCGTGGCGATCGAGCGCGCGCCGATCGCGCTCCGTCCGCCGCGCCGGCGCTGGCTGGATATGGCCGCGGTCGCCGTGCTGCTGTTGAGCATGATCGGCGGCATCGCCCGCGTCACCAACACCGCCACCACCCCAACCCCCGCCATCCAAGCGCCGGATACCGAGCAGCCAATTATTTCAGCCGCACAGGACGGCAAAATCACCGGGCCTGCGCCCACGGCTAGTGAATACTCGTTGCTCTGGAACGAGAGCGGCACTACCAGCGTCGTTCCGGGATACAACATCATCCATGGTCGGTTGCTTTATCGCATTGTCACTATCGGTAATTCGCAGAATCCGCCATTTGCCCTGCTTGCCCAGGACCTGTACTCGGGCGAAACAGTCTGGCAGCGAGAAATTGCCTCGGTCGATGCGTTCGAGTTAACCACATCCGGTGTGGTCGTCGGTCTCTCCGCGAGCAACTCCGCGTCGCCTGTTCCGGCTGGGGAAGCGCAATTCCATCTCGCCCTGCTCGATCTCCAAACCGGCCGGGAACTCTGGCAAATCCCGCAATCATTCGATGTCGACCAGGCGGCGCATGGTCCTCGGGTGTTCGTTGAGAAGCAGACGCTGATTTACTCGGATAACCGGGGCACGATCTTCGCGTTTGCGATGTCCAGTGGAGAGCCACTCTGGAGTTACGCCTACAACCGGGCAGTGGCATCTGGCGCAAACGGCCGGTTCTGCTATCAGTCCCCGGAGACACCCCAAAGCTGCGTCGAACGATCCGAGATCCCCGTTTCGATCGCGATCAAGAACGGGACGCTATACGCCTCCGATATGGTGACGATCCAGCTATTCGCGCTGGATTCCCAAACCGGTTCGCTGAAATGGTCGACCTCGGTCGGAGAACTGACCAGGCAGGATTTCGTCGCGTTTGGCGCGCTCGTTGCCCTGGATGATGGAGTGCTGATCTCCTATCGGGACGTCGAGGAGAGGGGCGCGTCGACGAGCGGGACACTCGAGAAGCGATCCGTATCAGATGGCGTCCGGGCATGGGCCGTCGAGCGATCCGTTGCCTCGTCCATCGTGGTCACCAACGAAGGTTCGCTCTTCACCGCGCTCAATCCCGAATCTTCGTATGTGGGGCTCTGCTGCGACATCGCTGAAATCAACGCTAAGACAGGCGAAATCGTGTGGCAGACTGATCAGAATTATCAGGCGTTGATTACGGGCTACCTCGTGGAGGAAGACACCGTACTCCTTCAGACGGCCGATGGCCCGGAGCGCGTGTTTGGCCTCGATGCCAGGACACATAACATTGCCTGGTCGTATCAGTTCGACGTCCACAGCTGTTACCGGCCCATCTTCCCGCTGGCCACCGACGGGACCGTGGCGTGCATGTCGGCCGATGGACTGCTCGGCGTCTACAAGCCAACAGTAGCAGCGGCCACGCCTGTTCCCAGCCCTGTGGCGACTGAGCAATCAATCATGGCCTCAGGGTCGGCGGCGATGGATGGGTCGTGGCCGGGGCCGGCCCCGGCCAATACCGAGTACCGGTTGCTCTGGCGAGGGCAGCCGCCGGCGACGGGGTTCGTCGCGCCGTTCCAGGGCAAGATCTACCAGGTCGTGGAACGGATGAGCCCGGCCAGTGTGCAAGCCCTCGTGGCGTACGATGCGAAGACCGGCGCCGAGCTCTGGTCCCAGCCGGTCGCTGCCAACTTCACCTTTGCCGTCACCTCGGCGGGTGTCGTGGCCGGGATTCCGGATTCGTCCGGCGGGCAGGCGAGCCCGGCTGCGGGCGGCAGCGTCTGGGACTTCCAAGTCGTGCTGTTGGATTTGGACACCGGCAAGCCGATCTGGCGCTCGGCCGAGGCTTATCAGCTGAACAGCCAGCCAATTACGGCTACCCAGATCGCCGGCGATACGATTCTCTTCATCGATCGGCAAATGACCCTGGTCGCGCTCGACTTGGCGACAGGTCGCGAGCGCTGGCGAGTCGAGAGCACTATGCCTCCCCCGGCCAAGTGCGGCTGCTTCGGCTTCGGTCCGGCAATCGCGGGTGATACGGTCTACTTCGATAACCCGGTGACCGGGCAGATCGTCGCGGTCTCGCTGAGCTCCGGCGAGCAGAAGTGGGCGATCGATGATCCGGTCGACCGGACCCCCGGGCCTGTTTACGGCGTGGTCATCTCCGGTCCCATCGCGCTCGGGGCGGTGGACCAGGGCGTGGTCGTCAACACCTGGTGGCTGCCCAGCGGCAATTCGACCGGAACCTTCGGCTTGCTGTCCGCGGCGGATGGCTCGCCGATCTGGCAATGGGGTACGGACAAGCAAATTCAGGATTTCGCGCGGGTCGGTGATGCGCTGATCGTGATCACCCGCGACGCCGGCGAGACCGACTGGCGCCTCGAGCGGGTCGATCTCGCCACCGGCAAGGTGCTCCAGACCTCCTCGCAAGCATTTAACAACGGCTTCTACCTCCAGTACCTGCCCGAGGCCGACATGGTCATCGTCAGCAACATGGAGAACACAGAGCGCGTCGGCGTCAACCCGGCGACGCTGGCGGTGAGGTGGACAGCGCCGGTCATCGAGGATTGCCGCATCCTCCTGCCGGCGATGCCCAACGGGAATCTCGCCTGCCGAACGCAAACGGGCCTCGCGGTCTACCAGCCGGTCACCGCGCAGAATGCAGCCGCGAGTCCCACGCCGCACCTCGAGCGAGCGGACCCATTGGTCAGCGTTCGGCCCGACGTGGTGATGCGGGAGGAGCCAGCCGCCGCGAGTGCGGTCGCCGCTACCTACCCGGAGGCGGGAACGCAACTGGAGTACGTGGACAAATCCGTAATCGATGCCGAGGGCACGATTTGGTATCAGGTCCGCGATCCCAGGACCGCCCGGGTCGGGTGGATCCCCGCGGTTGATCTGGAGGTCGCCAATCCGTAGCGCGCCCCGCCCCTTGGCCGCATGGTGTCGGGTGACCCGGAGGACGATGCCAGACCGGCTCTAGTTGGCGTGCGTCCCGTGAACCCCATGCCGGCCACGGGGGGGCCGGCGCTACGCAATGCCTGCGACGGGGTCGTTGGCCACACCATCAACGACCTATGGGCGATCGCGGTGCTCCCACACCGAGCTACGTTGCGGAGGCCTGATTCCTGCCGGCTTTAGCCGGGTTCAGGTTTCAGCCCGGGTGTTTACGCCCGGGCGATCACCGGGATGCCGGTACGAAAAGCGGGGCGGTCAATCGACCACCCCGCTTCCTCCACTGGCTACTGACCACCGGCCACTGCCTACTGTCCCGTCAAATACCCCAGCGGATCGACCGTGTTGTCGCCGACCTTGAGCATGAAGTGGACGTGCGGGCCGGTCGACATCCCGGTGCTGCCGACTTCGCCGATCACCTCGCCCTGGTTCACGTCCTGCCCGGTTTGGACATAGACGGCGTTCATGTGGCCGTAGACGGTCGAGGTGCCGTTGAGGTGATCGATCTCGACGTAGAGGCCGAGACCGCAATCGCACCAGCCGGCGTACTTGACCGTGCCGCCGTCCGAGGCCAGCATCGGCGTGCCCAGCGGGGCGGCCAGATCGATACCGTTGTGGTACGGGCAACCGAGCGTCGCGTTGTATGGCTCGAACTCGTAGATCGTGCAGCCGTAGGCTTGGGTGAAGGTGTACTCGGCCAGCGGGTAGTGATAGGTGCCGGTCGGACCGGTCACCGGCTTGGCCGGCTCCTGCTTGGGCAGATCCTCCGGCGCGATCTCCTCGAAGACCTCGCCGGTCACGTAGCCGCGGGTGTCGTCGCCGAGATCGACCAGGTACCAGGCGCCGCCCGCGCTGTCGTAGGTCGGGCCGTCGACGACGGTAACGATCGCGCCCTCGTTGAGTGAGCCGAGCCGCTTGCTGCTGGCATCCGCCTTCTTGCGCACATTTGCGCCGCCGGAGCCGAGCGTGACGCCGAGGGTATCGCCCACCGCGAAGGCGGGCGCATCTGCCGCCGGGGCCTCGAGGTCGAGCTCGCTGGCCGTCTTGAGGTAACCGCCGAAGACGTAGGCGTTGATGCTGCCGTCGGTAATCAGCCACCAGTCGGTCTTGCCGTTGTAGAAGGGACCATCGACGATCTGGACCACGTCGCCCTTGCCGAGCCAGGCGATCCGGGATTCGTTGGTGCCCGGGCCGGCCCGCATGGCCAGGAAATCGGTGGTCGAGGCGACGTAATCGCCGGCTGCCCAGCCGGGATTGTCCGCAGGCGCCGCGGCATCGCCCGAACTGTCGGAGGAGGTATTGCCCGAGGTCTCGCCGTCGACCGGGGCGAGGTACATGCCGGCCACCCAGCCATCGACGCCCCAGATCGAGATCGGCCACCAGCGGATACCGTCATCGGTGGTGACGGTGCGGACCGTGTCGACGCGCAGGTCGACGACGTTGCCATCGGGGACGGAGATGACGATCTCGCTATCGACGCCCGGTTCGGCGCGCATGTTCACGCCATCGACGCTGTTGGCCGTGATGGCCTGCAGGCCGCTGTAATCATCCAGTTCCGGGAGATCGAACTCTTGCTGGGCCAGCGCGAGCTGGTTGCCCATTGCCATAAGCAGGAGCGCGATGGCGAACACCAACCGCGCCGAGAATCGCACCACACCGGAGCGCTCAGACCTGAGCACCGCCACTTCCTCCTGTCCACAGCCATGGCGCGGGGAAGTCCGCCCTGGACCGGGATCGCTCGTTGCCGCCAGCCCGACCGGCGCCGGCAATCCGGCCCGGGTCGCGATACCAATGGGCGATCGGCGCGTACCTCGCCATGCTCCGGCCACCGCCATCCCGGTGATCAGTTCCTGGCCGGCATCAGCAAGCGCTGGTCTGTCTCCTGCGTCGAAACGCGGGTGCGGGAGGTTCCGCCACAGGATACCGAAGGGGCCGAGAGCTAATCGGACACCGTGTTCGGACAGGACAGCACTGATGATCCGCTCAGGATCACGGAGCAAGTTGTACGGACGCGCCGGGCACCCGAGCGCAGCGTACCAGAGCAAATTCTCCCCTGCCTAGGGTACGTACACATGGATTTGCAAAAATTTGAGCAGGATTGGATCCAGGAGTGCGGCGTCGTGAGCGACAACAAGTAGGTGCGAAGTCGGTATGGCGCGGAGGCGAGAAGTAGTAGCGTCGCATGGCAATGCGACCTCGTCCCCGGGGAGATCGATTCGTAGCACTGCACGGCGCGTCCCGGGACCGCCCCGGGTTGAAACGCAGGGCCGAGGATAGAAAGTCCATCCGGGACTGACAGCGGAATAGATTGAATTGCCAGGCAGTTGGACCGACTTCGGCGCTAGTCAGCCGGCTTTAGCCGGGTTCATATCTCAGCCCGGGTGTTTACGCCCGGGCTGTCTCGGGACGCGCCGTCCAATGCATCGCACCGGTCATCCCGAGACCGAAGTCGCATTGCCATGCGACGCTACACGGGACCCGTTTGTTGGTTCTCTTAACCCTTAACTCTCAACCCTTAACCCGCTCCTACTGCCCCTTCATCGCCAGGACGACGGCGAAGGTGCGGAGCATGATGCGGAGGTCAAGGCGGAGAGAGCAGTGCTTGACGTAATAGAGGTCGTACTCGACCTTGGCGCGTGTGTCCCGGAAGGAGCTGGTGTAGCGGTAGCAGACCTGCGCCCAGCCGGTCAGGCCGGGCTTGACCGCGTGCCGCAGATCGTAAGCCGGGATCTCCTCGGCTAGCCGCGTGGTGAACTCCGGTCGCTCCGGGCGGGGTCCGACCAGCGCCATGTCGCCCCGGATCAGGTTCCAGAGCTGCGGCAACTCGTCCATCCGGGTCTTGCGCATGAACTTGCCCACCCGCGTCACCCGGGCATCGGTCTTTGTCGCCCAGACCGCGCCGTGCTTCTCGGCGTCCTGGACCATGGTGCGGAACTTGTAGATCCGGAACAGGCGGCCGTTCAGCCCGACCCGATCCTGCGAGTAGAAGATGGAGCCGCGCGAATCGAGCTTGATCGCCAGGGCGACAAGCGGGAACAACGGCAGCAGCGCCAGCGAGAGGCCGAGCGCGACGCCGATATCGGTCGCCCGCTTGGCCAGCGCATATCCGGCCTCGAGCGGTCGCGCGCCGTGCAGGCGGTTGAGCCAGCGATCC
This sequence comes from Thermomicrobiales bacterium, assembly GCA_035634825.1. Lineage (GTDB taxonomy): Bacteria > Chloroflexota > Chloroflexia > Thermomicrobiales > UBA6265 > DASQCG01. The sequence goes on from DASQCG010000073.1 coordinate 6,207, forward strand.
TGCTCGGCAAGTTCGAGCGGGACGCGACTCAGGAGCTGCTCGAGCTTCTCTGCGCCCGGCACGATCTCCGGCGCCTGCCCGCGGGCATCGACCAGCGGGATCGACTGTGGCGCGGTCGGACCGACCAGCACCACCTCGTCGCAGGCGTGATTGCGGGCCAGCGCGGCGGCCTCGGCCAGGTGCGCGGCGCGGAGGATCGTATATCCCCGTCCATGCGCCTGCTGCTCGAGCGTGACGGCGACCATCGCGGCCATCGGCGAGCGCCCGACCAGGATGATCGCGTTCGACTCGTGCTGGCGCTCCCGCAGCAGGACCGCGGCGAGGACCAGGCCGACCAGCGCGCTGGTGGCGATCATCAGGCCCGGGTTGACCAGGAAGATGAGCAGGCCGAGGACGGTGGCGGCAATGGCTGGGACCGCGTCGTAGACAAGCCGCTCGCGGCGCGGTGGAGCCGCGGTGACGGGGACTGCGGGCCGGGCGATCGACGGGCCCAGTCCTACTCGGGGAATCTGCATCTGAACGACTCCGCGCTCCAGCGCCGGAGCCGGTCGTTGCCGGTTCGCGATACGGGGGAGACCCGCCGCCGGTCACTCCGGGGGGATCGGAGCGACCGGCAAACGAGTCGGTTGGACCGGGACGGGACCCGAATCCGCCGGCGGAGGCGAGGGATTTGGCCCCGCCTCGCGCCATCCTCCACGTGCATCGGGGCGTGGGCTGGCCACGGGTACCGAGCAATCGCGAGCAAGCAAAAACCGGCTCCTCTCGAAGGCGGCCGGTTTCACCACTTGCTCCCCATCGCCCAGGTGACCAGGTACAGGCGATGGATCAGCGCATCCGTTGTCCGGTAGGAGGTGGTGCCGGTACCGAGGTAGAAGGGGTCATCCCCCGGTGCCGGGACCAATCTCCTACAAGCACGATAGGAAGGACGGGTCAGGAGCGCAGCGGGCGGAACTAGGAGTATCAGGCCATTAGGGCCGGTACTACGGTACTGGAGGGTTAAGAGTTAAGGGTGGAGGGTTGAGGGAACGGAAAGGTAATCAGTAGCCAGTAGCCGGTACGCTCATTCCAACGACCAACGACCAAAAACTGACCACTCAACCCTTAACTCGCTCAGATCGCGCCCAGCAGGAAGGGTTTCGTTGTGGGAGCCGGGGAGCCGATTGGGCCGGGTTCGCGGGTGACGGCCAGGGTGTCGTATTGGCCGGGGTCGGCGGCGACGGCCACCGTCGTTGTACCGGTCGCGCTCGACTGGAAGGGGACGGACGGTGAGACCGCATCGCCCCGGATCAGCCAGAGCTGGTAGACCTCGCCCTGGGCCAGGGCCGGCAGGTCGTGCAGCTCGATCAGCATCACTTGATCGTCGGGGAGGTACCGCACCTCGCCGCTCGTGGACTGATCCGGGGCATCGGGCGCGGGGGCGAGCTGGCCGACGACCGTGCCCTGATCGCTCGAATTGTCGTTGCGCAGGGCGACGTTCCAGGCCAGCAGGCTGCCGATCAGGAGGACGGCCAGCACCGCCGCGATCTTCACCCAGGCCGGCGTCCGGATCCCGCCCCGCGCGGCCCGGCCCCGATCGATCGGGATCGGCTCAGCCGGTCGCGCCGGGTCCAGTCGCGCCGGAGTTGGCGTGGTCTCGACCGGGGCGAAGGTGGCTGCCCAGATCCGGTTGCGCAGGTCGGGCGAGGGATCGCGCTCCTCGGCAGTGAGGGCGAAGGCCTGCGCGCCGAACCGCAGCCGGCGCAGCTCCGCCGGGCAGGTCGGGCAGGTGGTCAGGTGCACCTCGAGGGCGGCGGCCTCAGCGGGCAAGAGGGCCCCGAGGGCATAGGCGCCAAGCAGCTCCTGATACCACTCGTGAGTCTGGATTGTGGGCCCG
>DASQCG010000074.1:0-2216 GCA_035634825.1 Thermomicrobiales bacterium
ACGGGATGCGTTCATTGAGCGGTTGTGCGCCTATTTGCGGATGCCGTCCATCTCGGCGCAGGGGATCGGGATCCAGGAGAACGCCGAGTTCCTGGTCTCGTTCCTGTCCGGGATGGGACTTCAGGCGCGGCTGATCGAGACGCCCGGTTGGCCGCTGGTCTATGCCCGGCGGGATGATGTCCCGGGCGGTCCGCGGATCCTGCTCTATGGCCATTACGACGTGCAGCCGCCGGATCCGCTCGACCAGTGGGTCTCGCCGCCGTTCCTGCCCGAGATCCGGGACGGGAGGATCTATGCCCGTGGCGCCGGCGACAACAAGGGGCAGCATTTCGCTAATCTGCTGGCGATCGAGTCGCTGCTGGCCGTCAACGGCGCGCTCCCCTGCAATGTGATTGTGCTGCTGGAGGGCGAGGAGGAGGTCGGCTCGCCAAATATCGCCGAGTTCGTGCGCGCCAACCCGGATCTGCTCGATGTCGACCTGGTCGTGACCAGCGACGGGCCGGTCCATGACAGCGGCCTGCAGACGATCGAGTTCGGTGTGCGCGGCGTGGCCGACTTCGAGCTGCGGGCGAAGGGCGCGAACCGGGACCTGCATTCCGGCAACTTCGGCGGGGTCGCGCCGAACCCGATCTGGACCCTGGTCCACGCCCTGGCGACGATGAAGAATCCGGCTGGCGAGATCACGATCGATGGCTTCTACGACTCGATCGTGCCGCCGACCGACCTCGAACGGGCCGCGATCGCCGCCATGCCCAACGGCAGGGCGCAGGTGATGACCGACCTCGGCCTAACCCGGCTCGATGCGCCGCCCGACCGGCCCTTCTACGACCGTCTGATGACCTGGCCGACGCTGACGATCAACGGGTTTCACGGCGGCTATGGCGGACCGGGCTCGAAGACCGTGCTGCCGTCCGAGGCCTTCGTGAAGTGCGATGTCCGGCTGGTCCCGAACCAGACCGTCGCCGAGATTCACGAGAAGATCGAGGCGCACCTCCGGAAACACGCGCCCGAGGTCGAGTTCATCCCTGGCGGCGGCATGGACCCTTCGAAAACGCCGCTCAATTCGCCCTACACCGACCCGATCCGCCGCGCGATCGTGACCGCGACCGGCGAGGAGCCGCTGCTGGTCCCGGCCATGGGCGGCAGCCTGCCCGAGTACGTCTGGACCAAAATCCTCGGCAAGCCGGCCTTCGTCGTCCCCTACGCCAACCACGACGAGCGCAACCACGCCCCCAACGAGAACATCGAGGTCGACCGCTTCATCAACGGCATCAAAATCGGCGCGGCCCTGCTGACGGAGCTTGGCAATGCAAACACGGCCACCATGGCGTCCAATAATTAGTCATAGCCAAGCGTCGCTCTGCGGGCGTCGCGAATTAGGGCGAGAATCTCGCCAGCGCGTGAACTCGTGATCCTGATACGGCGGTTGGCTCGGGCACGGGCGTTTCGCCCCCGTCCGATGCCTCTGGGAATACGCAAGTAGAGCCTGCCGCCGCCATCGAGTGATGCTTCGACCTTACGCAACGTATCCGAGTCGGTCAGTGAGATGTCTACGAGTTCCGCGATACCACCAGAGTAGATCGGTAAGCGCTCTCGAATCGCGATAACCGCGACTTCGTCCCATGTGAACCGGAAAGCTCCCATAAAGGTGAGCGTCACTCGGGCTTGAGCAAGGCGCTCGACGAGCACCGGGCCTTCGGATTCAATCAACGGCTTGTCGGTCTCGTAATCGGTGCGCGTCTTGCGATCGAGCCAATGGGCGAGGCGGTCCAGCAGCGGCCCTTTGCTAGGCTTGGGCCTCAGCGGATAGTCGTCACCAATCTCATTCATGAATCGAGCTTACAAATAAACGATCCAGGTGGCAATGATCGGGTCGTCCGGAATGTCAGCGGGAATCCCCTCAGTCCGCGGCGGTCTCGATGGGTTCTTCGGCTGGCTCCTCGACTGGGAGGTCGGCGACCGCTGGGGGTTCCCAGGGGCGGGCGACGCGGCTGGCGAGGACTTCGACGATGTGGGTTGTCTTGCGCTCGGTGAAGTGCTCGATCTGCTGGCGGCAGGAGACGCCCGAGACGGCGATCACCGTGTCCTCGCCCTGCTCGGCGACGGCCGGGAAGAGGCGCTCCTCGCCGATCTTGCGCGAGACGTCGTAATGCTCGGCCTCGTATCCGAATGAGCCGGCCATGCCGCAGCAACCGGCCCCGCTCTCGGTCGCGACG
>DASQCG010000075.1:0-7522 GCA_035634825.1 Thermomicrobiales bacterium
ATGGTCTCCGGGATCTTCTCGACCTTGGCAACCAGGAACGGCTCTTCGGTCACCCACTCGACAATGCGCATCCGCTCCGAGCCCTGCACCGCGAGACGGACGCTCCCGTCCGGCACCCGCATCATCTGCAGGATCGAGCCAAGCGTGCCGATCTCCCTGACGTCGTTCGGGCCAGCCCCTTCCATCTCCGCGTCGTTTTGCAGGATGAGGCCCACACCACGATCTCCGGACATGACCTCATCAATCAGCCGAAGCGACCGTGGCTGCGCCGCCGCCAGCGGGACGACCGTCAGCGGAAAAACCACTGTGCCGCGCAGGGGAAGAATCGGAATCGTGACGATGTTCGACTCCTCGCCTTCGCCTGACTGGTTCTCAATCGGTGCGGCGGCGTTCTCGGCCCCGGCATCCATTGCGGCGCCCATCGGGATCGCCTCTTCCTGGTTCGGCTGCTCGGGAGCCTCGGGCTCTATCGTGTTCTTTTCCTTATCCGTCATTAGGACTCATCCTTCTTGTCAACGGCACTGCTCAGGTTGATCCTGCGCGGCGCTGCCGGGACCGGGGTTGCCTTCGGCAAGCGGATCCGCAGCATCCCGTTCGTGTATGTTGCTTCGGCGTCATCGATCCGCAATGCGCCGGGAATAAAGATCTCGGCCTGAAACGCGCCGTAGTTGATCCCGGCTTCGCGATAGGAGCAAACAGCCTCTTCGCGTTGACCCGAGCGCATGCCGGCGATACTCAGCACGTCCCCATCGACGGTCACGTCGAGCGAGTTCTCGTCGATCCCGGCCAGCTCGGCCGTGATCAGGAGATCGGACTCCGTCTCCAGCACCTCGAGCGCCGGCCTCCACGCCCGACTGGTTGCGACCGGAAACGTCGGCGCCTGGGGAACCCAGGATCGAAACACTCGCTCCATTTCGCGCTGCACGTTCACCGGACTCCGGCGAACCGAGCGTCGCACAATAATCATGGTCATCTCCTGCCTAACGAACACCCGACCGAGCCGCCGGGGATCGATCGGGAAGTGCACGGGATGATTATACAACTTGAAACGAAACATTGCTATACCCCGTATCAATCTTTATCACCAACAGTGACTTCGCTTACAGATTGGAAGTTTTGGCCAGTCTTTGACATGGCTGCGCTATCACCCGGATACTGACCGCTGGCATTTTGCGCGGGCTGATGGGGACGCAAAGAATCAATGGCGGCGGGCGCGGGACTAAAGGAAGACATCCAGGAGTCAGAACGACTCCAGCACGTCATGGGCGCCGATCTCGAACGCGTCTCCCAGCGTGTTTTCGAGGTCACGGAGCTGTCGTATCCCGTCGCCTCCTCGATCATCCACGAGATCGTCCTCGCTGGTGGCAAACGGCTTCGTCCGCTCCTCGTCCTGCTGGCAGGTCGCGCGTACGACTACAGCGAGCGATTCGACGAGCTCATAACAGCAGCCGCCGGCGTCGAGCTGCTTCACATCGCATCGCTGGTTCATGACGACACGATCGACCGGGCCGCCCTGCGCCGCGGGAAACCAACCCTGAATTCAGTAATGTCCACCGGCGCCACGATTCTTGTCGGTGATTTCCTCTTCGCACAGTCGGCGATGCTGGCTGCACGCACTGGGGACGTCCGCGTCGTCAGCGTGTTTGCTTCGACGCTCGGCCAGCTCTGCGATGGCCAATTGCTCGAGCTGTTTGACGCGCACAAGACCGACCAGCAGATCGAGACTTACATTCGCCGAATCTACGGGAAGACCGCCTCGCTTTTTGCCGGCGCGGCTGAGATGGGGGCCGTCCTTGGGCGAGCTCCGGAGTCTGACATCCAGCAGCTACGGCAGTTCGCGTCCGAGATTGGTCTCGCCTTCCAAATCCAGGACGACATTTTCGACCTTACCAGGGACTCCGAAGGACTCGGCAAACCGGCGGGTAACGACCTTCGGCAAGGCACGGTTACGTTGCCTACCCTCCTCTTTGCGCAGCGGACTGCATCAGGTTCGGCGGATGCCCGTCTGCTCGACCACGTCGTTTCCGGCGATGATGTTGCAGACGACGTCGTCGATGAGCTGATCGACCGGATCCGCTCGTCGGGCGCAATAGACGACGCACGCGCAGAAGCGCAGCAGTATCAGACCCTGGCTCGGGAACGGCTGGCTGTTGTGCCGCACGCCGACACGCGAGACCTGCTCGGAAGTTGGGCTGACCAGGCCCTCGCGTCGGCCTGAGCGTCAGAGCGCGACCAGGCTCGTCTCATACATGCGGTCGAAGAGCCGAGACCAGAGCATTCCGCTCGGATCCACCTCGTCGAACTCCGATTCGAGCGTGTGCGGCATATCCGCAGTCAGCAAAATCGTTGCAAGCCGCTGCCGGTAGCGCTCGTCGATCATGCGATCGAGGAACGAGGCCTCGTGCCAGGTCGACGGCCGCATCCCGATCAGCACAAGCATGTCGCTGTACATCAGCCGGGCGCACGTATCTTCAGTCACGTGACGGGCCAACTCGAACTCACGCTTCTGCGCTTCGGTCTGGAATGCGCCGTCCTTGCCGGGACCGATCTCGGTCAGCCCAACTTCGTTGACGTATGCGCTCAGGGCGAAGTCCCGCCACGGCATGAGGTACGAATCCACGCTCGCATGGTCTGACGCGAGTTTGGCCTGGATGAAACCGGCGATCCGGTTAAGCCGGCTGCCGGCCGCATTGAAGATGAACCAGCCCTGGCCATGACGCAGGCGTTGGTCCAACACGTCGAAGTAAAGATTCAGGCGCAAGAGCAGATCCTGGTCCTGGATCGGCGCCTGCTCGATGAATGTAGCCGCATCAATCATCGGTGCGACCTCCTGCGTTCTCTCTTATGTCATCCCATCCGGCATTGCGCGAAATGCCCGATGGTTTCTCATACCCTGCCGGCTATCGAGCGACCATCCCCCGAAAGGCGAGTATTGATTCCAGCAGGTACGCACATCATTGCGCACGAAGCTGGTACGACGCAAGAAATTCGGACACAAATCGACCCGAATTTACACCCAGTGCTACCTGCCACGACCCGGACGCACGTGCGGTGAAGACCGTCTTGCCTTCCCGCTCGCCATTGGTGACCACGTCGATCACTCCCCGTTCGGTGGCAACCAGCGCGGGATCGAGCGCCACGGCGGTGGCGAGCGGATCGTGGAGCGGGAACGCATCCTGTGCTCGATCAACGAACGTGCGCCGACAGACCGCGGACATCAGCTGCGCCAGTTCGTGCGACTGCCCGGTCGATTCCTCCCAGGATGCCTTCAACAGCAATGTTTGATGCGAAACGTCCAGCCCGACGGCGATCGCGTCCGGGAAGTCGGTCGCAAACACCTGTTGCGCAGCCTCGGGATCGGCCCAGATGTTGAACTCCGCGTGCGGAGTGACGTTGCCGGGGTTTCGATACGACCCGCCCATCACCACGAATCGCTTGAGCAGCGACGGCAGCTCGGGCAATACGTTGAGTGCGATTGCGACGTTGGTAAGCGGACCCGTGGCGACAAGTACGATCTCGCCCGGTCGCTGTTTCGCCAGCCGGATGATTGCCGCGGGCCCCCGGTCGAGACCGAGCGGGGCTTCCACCTCCGGCAACCGAGCGTCGCCGAGGCCGTTCGTGCCGTGGTAGTGAGACGCATCCCGGTGCGGCCTGATCAACGGTCGCGATGCGCCCTGGTGGACCGGGATAGCCGATGCGCCCAGCAGCCCGAGTACCCGGCGTGAGTTCTCGGTCGCGTTGACGACGTCGATATTCCCGGCGAGCGTCGAGACGGCGAGCAAATCGATGTCGGGCCGGCTGACCGCGAGGCCGATCGCGAGGGCGTCGTCCACGCCGGTGTCGACATCGAGGATGAGCGGTGTCGCGTCTGCCACGGTATCTCTTTCTGTCCTGAATGAGCGATTCGTTGAGTTCGGGAGAGTATATCGGCTCAGGAGGTGTGATTCCGGACCGCGAAGTAGAGGTCGTTGACGTTGGTGCCGGTCGGACCCGTTTTCACCACCGCACCGATTTGCTCGAGCGGTGGGCATGAGTCGTTGTTCCGCAGAGCCGCGATCGGGTCGATGTGCCGCGCTCTCAGCCGGGACGGCACGGTCGCGTCGACGATCGCGCCAGCGACATCTGTCGGACCGTCCTGACCGTCGGTGGCGAGACTGGCCACCGTCCATCCGGTAATGCCCAATCGTTCGAGCTCAATTGCCGCCGCCAACGCGAACTCAGTATTGCGGCCGCCGGTTCCATCTCCCGTGACAGTGACTGTCAGCTCCCCGCCAGCGGTGACCGCATCGAGATCGGAGGGCACCTCCCGGAGATGCATCACCCACTCTCGGGCAACGTCCTGCGCCTCCCCGGTTCGCGGCTCGTGATCCAGGTCCACCCGATATCCATCATCGGCCAAGGAGGTTCCCGCCGCGTCAAGTGCCGACAGGTTGTCGGCCACGATCTCGACCACGTCCTCGGGCCGGGATTCCGCCTGTCGTTCTTCCGACGACTCGAGAATCGTCATGATGCTTGCCGGGATCTTGTCAGTGAGGCCCATTCGCGTAATGACCTCGATCGCGTCTCTCCGAGTCGAGTTCGCGGGCACCGTCGGGCCACTTGCGATCACGGTCTGATCGTTGCCGAGCACGTCGGATAGCAGCAGCGAGACGACGCGATCGGCTGGGATCGCCGCTCGCAGTCCGCCGCCTTTGACCTTGCTGACCTGCGATCGAACCGCGTTGAGCTGGTAAATGTCGGCGCCGGCCCGAAGCAGGAGCCGCGTCATTTCCTGGAAATCGGCCAGCGAAACGCCCTCGACCGGCTCCTCCAGCAGCGCTGACCCGCCACCCGAGATCAGGCAGAGCACAAGTGCGTCACGTGGAATCCCGGCGACCCACTCCAGCAACCGATGCGTGGCAGCCACCGATCGCTCGTCCAACACCGGGTGCGCAGCCTCACGCACTTCGATCCGCCCTGGCAACTCGCGGTCGACATGGCCATCCTTGGTGATGACGAAGCCACGGTTCAGACGGTCGTCGAGCGCATCCAGCGCCCCGGACATCATCGCGACAGCTGCCTTCCCAATGGCAATTGCCTCGACGCGCTGGACATGACCGAGCGATCGGCCATTGACGTCAAGCTCGCCCGAAGGCCCGGTTACGAGAACACTGCGCACGGCTTGGTCAGGTCGCGCGGCGTCCAATGCAGCCTCGAATGCATCAAGGATCGCTTGCCGCGGATCGGTCAAGACGAAGCCTCGCTCAACTCTCGCCACGCGGCATGCATGTCATCCGGCTGCGGAGAGCGCAGGTCGACGATGTCACCGGCAACATTGCGGAACACCAGCCGGGCAGCATGCAACATCTGCCGGTCGGCTAAAGGGCTGTACCCGCCAGCCGGTCCGCCGAACCGGTTGTAGACCCGGTCCCCGACGATCGGGAAATCGGCGTATGCCAGGTGAACCCGGATCTGATGCGTGCGGCCGGTTTCGATCCGGACATCGACGAAGCTCGCGATCTGCGCCGCCTCGCGCACAGTCACAAAACTCTGCGCATCCTTGCCGCTTTGGATCACGGCCATTCGCTTGCGCTGGGTTGGATCGCGGCCGATCGGCGCATCGATCGCGAATTCCTGCTCCTCGGGGACGCCCCGGACGATCGCCTCGTACTCCTTGACCACGGTTCGCTCGGCCCATTGCTCAAGGAGAGCGAGCCGCCCTGCGTCGGTGCGGCCGATCACGATCAGCCCGGACGTATCGCGGTCGAGCCGGTGCACGATGCCGGGCCGCTGCGACCCGGCCATGCTGATGTCCGGCGCGTAATGAAGCAGCGCGTTGACAAGCGTGCCGGAGCGATGCCCCGGGGCAGGGTGGACAACCATGCCGGCCGGCTTGTTGATCGCGATGATGTGCTCGTCTTCATAGACGATGTCCAGCGGAATCTCCTCGGCCAGCAGCTCATCCTCTTCGACCGGAGGGATCGCGACCTCGATGATTTGGCCCGGCGTGACCTTGAATGTACGGCTGCGAACTTGGCCATCGACCAGCACGTTGCCATCGTCGATCAGACGCTGGAGCCAGGATCGGCTCATGTCCGGGATGTGCGAGGCAACGAATTTGTCGAGGCGCGTGTTCTTCTCTTCGCGCTCTGGAAAAAGCGTCAATGTCTCGCCCTCTACGGCGGCACGACCTTTGAGCTCGAGATCCAGCCAATCGACGTCGTCAGTCAATTCGTGATCGCTCATGCCCTACGACCCAGGTCTGCCCTGAACTCCATGATCACCAATGTCAGCAACCCAAGCGTCAGCGCCGCATCGGCGACGTTGAACCGTGGCCATGGCCCGAACACGAAGAAATCGGTCACGGCGCCATCGGCAAAGCGGTCGATCAGATTGGAGATCGCCCCACCAGCGGCCGCTCCCAGCGCGATCGCCCCGGCCAGTCCGGTCGCGAGATCGGTGCGAAAGACGACGAGCGCCAGCAACACAAAGCCCACTGCCACCAGGGCCAGCGTGAAGGATGTGCCGTCGCCGAGCCCGAATGCTATGCCGCGATTCTCGGTCAACTCCAGGCCAATCACGCCGTCAATCAGCCAGCGCGTTTCACCCCACGTCAGCCAGCTCGTGATGACGGATTTGGTTGCGAAGTCGGCCAGTCCGACCGCCAGCGCTGCGCCCGCGAAGGCGGGCAGGCGTGCGTGGCGTGTGCGGGTGATCTCCATTCCGGCCACTATACTTGGCGGTCGGGTTTTGACGGAGCGAAATGCGGGCGGGAATGACAACACGTTCACCTCTTCGACTCATTATCGCCGCCGGAGGAACGGGCGGACATGTCCTGCCGGCAGTTGCGGTGCTTCGAGAGCTGCGGTCGCGCGAGATTCCACTCGAAACAATGTGGATTGGAGGGACGGAGGGCATCGAGGCCGATGCCGCGCGCGACGAAGGTATCCCCTTCGCGGCGATCCCGACCGGCAAGCTACGACGCTACCTGGATCTGCGGACAGTTCGTGATGCGGTCAACATCCCGCGCGGCGTCTTCGCAGCCCGCAAGCTCGTGCGCGATTTCAAGCCCGACGTCGTGTTCAGTACCGGTGGATTCGTGAGTGTGCCGACCGTGTTCGCCGGGCGTCGCCGGGCGCCGATCTTGACCCACGAACAGACCACGATCATCGGACTCGCCACCAAAATCAACCTGAGATCGGCCGATCTCCTCGCCTTGAGCTTCGAGGATTCGAAGTCGCGAGTCGGAAAGACCAGGGCGAAGGTGGCCGTCACCGGCAACCCGATCCGAACCGAGCTTTCGGCCGGGGATGCTGCGCGAGGCCGTGAGCGGTATTCATTCACGCCGCTGCTCCCGGTTCTGTTCGTGACCGGCGGCGCGCGGGGCGCCTCTCCGCTCAATCAGCGGGTCAAGGCAATTCTGCCGCAGCTCCTTGAATGTGCGCAGGTCATCCATCAAACCGGTCCCGCGTCGGCCAACTCCGACTTCGCCGAACTGACCGCCCTCCAGCAATCGTTGCCGGATCAGGTAAAGGCCCGGTAC
>DASQCG010000076.1:0-2854 GCA_035634825.1 Thermomicrobiales bacterium
ATCAGCGACTCGGCGTTGAGTGCCAGAACCGGAACACGCATGACGTGGCGGGCAACCACAGCGACCGGACTGGTGTCGCTTCCAATCGTGGACCAGGACGACCCGCGCCGGGCGCTCATGACCAATCCGGTGGTACCGATCAGTAAGCGGACATGTCGATGCGGTCGGCCGACCGGCCGGGATGGGTCGCCACCACCCACCGAGGGCGTCTGCCAGTGCGGTCGGGCGTTCTCATATGCGCCGCGATTGACCAAAGGCGATGTGGTTAGCGGCCAGTACCAGGTCGAAGGATGCATCGCGCACGGCGGCCTCGGCTGGATCTATCTCGCCCGTGATCGCAACCTGGACGACAGTTGGGTGGTCTTGAAAGGCCTGCTCAACGAAGACGACACCGATGCCGCGGACGCCGCGATTGCGGAACGCCGCTTCTTGATCGAGGTCAAGCATCCCAACATCGTCCAGATCCGTAACTTTGTGGAGCAAGACGGTGCGGGATACATCGTCATGGAGTATCTGCCGGGCAAGACCATCCGGGAGCTTCGGCAGCGGGTCGACGGGCACCGGATCCTTCCGGTGGACAGCGCGATCGAGTTCATCCTCGCGATATTGCCCGCTTTCGAGTACCTGCATGATCTGGGTCTGCTCTATTGCGACTTCAAGCCGGATAATGTGATCAACACGGTAAATGCGGTAAAGCTGATCGATCTCGGCGCGGTTTATCAAATAGGCATGTCGACGGTCCACTTCGGCACAAAGGGCTATCAGGCGCCTGAGGTGGCCGAATCGGGACCATCCGTAGCATCCGATCTGTATACGGTCGGCCGTACGCTTGCGATTCTGTGCGCTGACTTCGAGGAGCGCACAACCAAGTACGAGTACACCCTGGCCGGTCCGGCCGAGATTCCCCTCTTCGACAAGTTCGATTCGCTGTACCGCTTCTTGTTACGCGCCACCGCGTTCAGGCCGGCTGAGCGGTTCGCGTCGGCGGCCGAGATGCGGGCCCAACTCCTGCTGATCCAATACGAAATCGTTGCCACGCTACGAGGTAATGTCGAGGCGCCGCGTAGCACGATATTCGCGGTCGAGCGGCACCCGGCCGTAGCAGGCGTCGACCCCAACGCCCTGCCGAAACTGCTGGATCGGTCGGGGGACGATGTGCCGCTCCCGCTCGAAGCAAGCATCCGCGCGGCTCAGTCCCTGCTTGACGCCGGACGCATGGAGGAGGTCGACGCTGTATGCGCAAGCATCGAGGCGGCCGATCCGGATGAGTGGCGGGCGACGTGGCTGCGCGGAGTCGGTGGCTTTCGCCGAGGTGAGATCTCGGCCGCTCGAAAATGTTTCGAGCAGGTTTACGCACGGATTCCCGGCGAGACGGGCCCAAAGCTTGCGTTGGCGTTCGCGGCCGAATCGGACGGTGATATCCGCTGTGCCGTGCGACTGTATGACACGGTGTCTCGAACGTCCCCGGCGACGACGTCAGCCGCCTTCGGGCTGGCCCGGTGCGCGATCGGTTTGGGTGAGCGCCAGCGCACCCTCGACGCATACCGTCGAGTACCCCACGGCGCACGCTCGTGGGTCAAAGCCAGAGTCGAGACCGTACGAGTTCTCATCCAGCGAACGGACAGCCATTCGCCGACGTGGTCGGATCTGGTCGCCGCGAGTGAGGTGCTCGATGGAATCGAACTCGAGCCACCTCAGCGCGCGGAACTGGAAAGTCAGCTGCTCGGCGAGGTCCTGGCCCGACTGCAATCTGGTGATGCACCTCCCTCTGGAGTCACCAAGCTGGTTGCCTCGCCGCTCACCGAACGCGACGTAAGGCATGGCATCGAGTCCGCGTACCGAACACTCGCGCGCTACTCGACAACGCGAAGCGAACGAATCGTACTGGTCGACCGCGCAAATAGCGTTCGTGCTCGGAGTTGGATATGAGCGTCGCGAGCCTGTGCACATGGTGTGGAGCTGCAGTCTCGGACGATGAGTTCTGCGGTTCCTGCGCGAGAAGCACCGCGAGGTCGTCCCGCGACCACCTGGAGTACGACTGGCAGCGAGCCGCCGGGATATCCGACCGAGGTCGCGTGCGAACTCGGAACGAGGACGCACTCTATATTGCTGCTCCGGGACCTGACGCTGCCGTGATCGTCCTCTGTGACGGAGTCGGCTCAACGGTCAACAGCGATATCGCGGCCCAGGTCGCGGTAGATGCCGCTGGTCGCGAGCTCACCGCTGCGATGCAGCGTTTCGAGCATCGACTGGGCCCGGCGATGACACGAGCGATGGGTATCGCGTCCGAGGCGGTGGCGGCCATAACACCGTCGCCGGGCGCGAAGGCTAAACCGCCGGCGGCCACGTTTGTCTCAGTAGCGCAGTGCGGGAAGGAGATCGCGATTGGCTGGGTGGGCGATAGCCGGGCGTACTGGTTAGGCCCCGACGACCCGAAACTACTGACTACGGATGACAACTGGGCGACCGTGCAGCAACGGACCGGACGGCTGAGCGCCGCCGAGATTGCTGCCCATCCGCGTTCGCGCGCCATAACCGGTTGGCTCGGTGCAGATGCTCCGCAACAGCCGCCACACGTGATGATCTTCAATCCGGCGTCGAGCGGCCGATTGCTCGTGTGTTCCGACGGACTCTGGCGTTATATGCCGGCGGTGTCAGATCTGGTCGCAACGGTCGGCGGCATAAGGCCACGGCCGACGGCACTTGCGGCCTGCCGGTCTCTCACAAATATCGCCTTGGCCGCCGGCGGCCATGACAACATCACGGTCGCGATCATCGACATCGACAATGCACACGGGGGGCGCCATGGCTGAAATCGAGACGACGCTGTCATACAACCGGTTCCTGCCGCCGG
>DASQCG010000077.1:0-4556 GCA_035634825.1 Thermomicrobiales bacterium
GCCCCGCCAAATCGGGCGCGACGTTCGAAAACCGCAATCCGGCCAATCGCGACGATCTGATCGGGCGGTTCGCCGCCTCTGGCCCGGACGACGTCGAAGCCGCGATCGCGGCGGCGGCCGAAGCGTTCGAATCATGGCGGCTCACCTCTCCGATCGTTCGGGCGAACATCTTGCACAAGGCGGCCAACATCCTCGAATCGCGCGTGAGCGACGTCGGCCGCGATCTGACGCGCGAAGAAGGCAAGACGCTCAAGGAGGGGATCGGCGAGACGACGCGGGCGATGCAGATCCTGCGCTATTTCGCCGGCGAGGCCCAGCAGCCGACGGGCGAGCATTACCCCTCGAACAATCCGCAGACGCTGCTCTACACGGTGCGGGAGCCGCTGGGTGTCTGCGCGATGGTGACGCCCTGGAACTTCCCGATCGCGATTCCGGCCTGGAAGATCGCGCCGGCGCTGGCCTTCGGCAATACGGTCGTGCTGAAGCCAGCCAGCCTGACGCCGCTCTGCGCGGTCCGGCTGATCGAGGTCCTGGCCGAGGCGGGGATCCCGAAGGGCGTCGTCAACCTGGTGACCGGGTCGGCCGCGGACGTCGGCGATCCGCTGGTGCGGGATCCGCGGGTGGTCGCGATCTCGTTCACGGGGTCGAATGCGGTCGGCAACGAGCTGAAGAAGGTGGCGGCCGAGAGCGGGGCGAAGATCCAGCTCGAGATGGGCGGCAAGAACCCGGCGATCGTGCTGGGCGATGCCGACCTGGACCATGCGATCACGCACCTGGTCTCGGGCGCGATGTGGAGCACGGGCCAGAAGTGCACGGCGACGAGCCGGGCGATCATCGACCGGCGGATCGCCGACCAGCTGACCGAGAAGCTGCGCTCGCGGGTCGAGGGGATCGTGGTCGGCGATCCAATGGAGGCGGCGACACAGATGGGCCCGGTGGTCGATGCCAAGGCGGCCGAGCGGATCGTGGGCGATATCGATCGCGGCGAGTCGGAGGGCGCGACCGTGCTGGTCGGCGGCGGGCGGATCGAGGGCAACGGCCTGGGCAAGGGTCATTTCGTGGCGCCGACGCTCTTTGGCGATGTCGCGTCCGATTCGTTCCTCGGGCAGGAGGAGCTGTTCGGGCCGGTGCTGGGGGTGATCCCGGTCGATGGCTACGACGAGGCGATCGCGGTGGCGAACAGCGTGCGGTTCGGGTTGTCGGCCTCGATCTTCACGCGGGATCTGGGCCGGGCGATGCAGTTCGCGCGGGATATCCAGGCGGGGATCGTGCACGTAAACAGCGAGACGCCGGGGGCGGAGCCGCAAGTGCCGTTCGGCGGGTATAAGGGCAGCAGCTCGTACAGCCGGGAGCAGGGCAAGGCGGCGCGGGAGTTCTTCACGCAGGTGAAGACGGTGTATATCGATCCGCCGCCGGCGGGTTGAGGGTTGAGGGATCAGGGATCAGGGATCAGGGGTCAGGGATCAGGGGGCAGGGGTGCGACGCCCGGGCGTAAACACCCGGGCTGAAATCTGAACCCGGCTGAAGCCGGCTGGTGGCAGACGGAGACGTAGCCCCGGCCCCCTGTGGCCGGCATGCCGCCGACGGGACGCTCGGTGGATGGAGTTGTCGGGCGTCCTCTGCCGGCATGACCGGCACCTCGGGCGGCCCAGGGGCGGACCGCGCTACGTTTTCGGCGAATGCTGCGAAACGTGGGGCAGATGGCTCTGCGTTTGGTTGGTGGAAGGTGTCTGATGTATTGGGGGTGTACGGACACCTTCGATTGGGGTACGCTTTCGGCAATAGCACAATGGACGCGCGTGGTGGCGGCGCGTTGGTTTGGTTCTTTTCCGGGTCCTCGGGTTCCTGACTTGCGGAGGTCGGCCGCGCGCTCCCCTGAAGGGTGAGTGGTAGTGGCGTTTCTGCGTTTTGATCGACGGCTGGTTGTCGGTCTCTCATCGGCGTTCTTCGCGCTGGTTCTCTTCCTCGCGTTCAATCCGCATCATGCCGATGCCCACGCCGGGCATGACCACGGCGGGGCGCTCTATGCCCAGGATGCCTCGGGAGAGCGGTGCGATGTCGATGGGCTCTGCTCGCACGGGCCGGATCCGGCGCCGCCGGGTGTCGATCCGTCCGTGCCAGATGTGCCGGCCGATTTCCAGGCTGCCTCATTCGCGATCTGCGATGGCAATGGTGTGAGCGGCAAACGCGTGCAGGTGATGTATGTGCACGCATCGGATAAGCCGGATCGCTACGCGGAGTTCGTGGACTCGTTCCGGGGCTGGGCGGCCGAGGGCGATGCGGTCTACCAGAACAGTGCCGCGGAGACCGGCGAGATGCGCTACATCCGGTTCGTGCACGATGCCGACTGCCGGATCACGGTCCTGAATGTGACGGTCTCGCCGAGCGGCGACGATGACTTCTGGAGCCTGACCAGCGAGCTGAAGTGGACGATGGGTTTCACCAACCCAGACCGCAAGTACCTGGTCTTCCTCGACCGCAACCATCCCGATATTTGCGGCCAAGGCGACGTGATCTCCTGGCGGAATGACTCGAGCGCGGACGATCCAAGCCCGGCGACCAACCCGAACAACAACACTTACGGCTTCGCGGTGATCTACAACGGCTGCTGGTCCAGCAACGTGACGATCGCGCACGAGCTGGGCCACAACTTTGGGGCCGTCCAGGGGAACTCGCCGAATCACAGCATGTGGGACCACTGCGTCGATGAGTGGGACGTGATGTGCTACGACGACAGCGAAGACCCACGGTTTCCGATCCGGATCGAGTGCCCGGATTACAGCCACAACCAGCGGCTCGATTGCAACCACGACGACTACTACAGCACCAATCCGAAACCCGGCAGCTACCTTGCCACGCACTGGAACATCGCGAACAGCTCGTGGCTGGGCACGAGCGGGGCGCGGCTCTCGTTCGACAAGGAGAAGAGCAAATACAACGGCTGGATCAATGCCTCGATGAGCGGATTCAGCCCGGGCCAGCAGGTCACGCTCTATTGGCCGGACCTGACCGTGATCGCGCAGGTGACGGCTGATGGCTCGGGCAATGCGTCAGCCAGTTTCCGGACGCCGCTGGTTGCGCTGGGGACCTACACGATCAAGGCGCAGGATCCGGCGAAGACGACCGCGACGACCTTGCTCCGCGTGATCCCGCGGATGAACCTGAGCGAGTTCTCGGGCGATCCGGGCAAGGAGTTCCGGGTCTATTTCTACGGGTATGCGCCGGACGATCAGGTCGAGGTCCGGCTGTATTCGCTGGATGGCGCGACGTACCAGGTGATCGGCACGACAACCGTCGCCGGTAACGGGCGGGGCACGATGCTGGTGACGATTCCGTACGGCTCCGAGGCGGGCGTGCACACGATCCGGGGCAGCGTGATCGATGTCGGGCGCAGCACCTCGACCAGCTTCACCGTGACCCAGGCGCCATTCCAGCTTTCGCTGTCGAAGTCGTCGAGCAAGTTCAACGGCATCGTCGACGCGACCCTGACCGGCTTTGCGCCGAACGACACGGTCACGCTGTGGTGGCCGGACGGGTTGATGCTGGGCCAGGGGACGACCGATGGGGCCGGGAATGCAGTGATCAGTTTTCGGACGCCGCTCTATCCGCTCGGGAACTACACCGTGACCGGGACCGATGGGGCAGGGCACATCGCCGGGGCGACGTTGCGGGTGATCCCGCGGATCAAGCTGAACGAGTACTCGGGCGAGGCCGGGAGCCGGATCCGGGTCTACTTCTACGGCTTCTCGCCGGGCGAGCAGGTCGAGATCAAGTGGTACGAGCTCGACGGAACGACGTTCCAGGTGCTGAAGACCGTGACGATCGCGGACAACGGGCGGGCCTCGACGCTGATCGACCTGCCGGATGATGCGGCGATCGGCAAGCACAAGATCCAGGGCGATGTGGTCGGGGTCAGCCGGAGCGCGTCGGATTGGTACACCGTGACCGGGCCGGGCGCATCGGAGAACCCGACCGAAACGCCGACGCCGACGCCGAGTCCGACACCGACCGAGACGGCCACGCCGGAACCGGACGGCTCGCCGACGCCGGGAGCCTCCCCGATCGTGGAGGAGCCGCCGGTCGAGACGCCGACCCCGGTCGAGACGAGCACGCCGGAGCCGTCTCCCACCGAGGTACCGACCAACACGCCGACGCCGGAACCGAGTCCGACGCCGGAACCGATCACTGCGCAAGCAGCGATATTGAGGCCCGTTGAATATCGGTGATCTCACCGATGCGCCGGCATGGCGCTCCCCGCAGGATGAACTCATGGACCCGGGCAGTCGGGTCGGAGGCAGATCGGAGGAGCGCCATGTTCATGATTCGATTCCTCGAAGAGTTTTGGACCCTCTTCTTCGCGATCACGCGGTGAATCTCACCCGCCGGTCTGTGGACGACCCAGGGTTGTGGTCGCCCGGGGTTTTCGGCATGCGGGCTTGTGACAGCCTTGGGGTTGAAACCCTGGGCTGACACGGACAGCCTCTCCGAGGCTGGTTGCGCGCGAATGGGCAACGCGGGGATCTACGACGAGGCGTTGTCGAGGGTTTCCGAGATGG
>DASQCG010000078.1:0-2925 GCA_035634825.1 Thermomicrobiales bacterium
CTCCCCGCACCGAACGGCCGATTGCCGCCACCTGATCAACTGCCGCCGGATTCTCGAGCGCGGTAATGTCTCCCGGTGGAAGCCCCAGATAGGCGGCCCGGATCACTCGGCGCATGATCTTGGCGTTGCGCGTCCTGGGCAACTCTCGCACGAAATGAACGCACTCCGGCCGCAGCGCGGAGCCGAGCTGATGACCGACACTCCGCCGGATCTCCTCGGCCAGTTCGCCGGACGCGTCCCGATTACCCTTCAGAACGCACAGAACGACGACGGTCTCGCCCTTGACCGCGTGCGGGATACCAATTGCTGCTGCCTCTTGCACGTTGTCGTGTGCAACAGCGGCCGATTCGACCTCGGCCGGACCGACTCGCTTGCCCGCGACCTTGAGCGTGTCGTCCGAGCGACCGCGAATGAACCAGAATCCGTCCTCGTCGACCTCGGCCCAGTCGCCGTGCACCCACAGGCCGGGCATTCGCGACCAATACGTGTCGATGTATCGGTCCGGGTCGCGCCAGAAACCGCGCGTCATCCCGACCCATGGCTGACGGATCACCAGCTCGCCGACCGCACCGCGCACCGGGTTCCCGTCGTCGTCAACCACGTCCGCATCCATCCCGACGACCGGCCCGGTAAAGCAGCAGGGCGTGATCGGTGAAATGGTGTCGCAGCCGACGATACCGCCTCCGGTCTCCGTGCCGCCGGAATAATTGACGATCGGCAGCTCTCCACCGCCGATTCTCTCGAAATACCAGCGCCATGGCTCCGGGTTCCAGGTTTCTCCGGTCGAGCCAAGTACCCGCAGGGATGACAGATCGTGCCGCGCCGGCCACTCGTCGCCTTTGGGGATGAGGGCCCGGATGGCTGTCGGCGCGATGCCGAGGATCGTCACCCTGTGCCGCTCGACGATCTCCCAGATCCGATCCGGATTCGGGTAATCGGGCGTGCCTTCGAACAACATCAGGGTTGCACCGAGCATCAGGCCCCCACCGATTGCCCATGGCCCCATCATCCAGCCGAGATCCGTGTACCAGAAGAGCACATCGTCGTCGTGAAGATCGAAGCAGTAGGCAAGATCGTGCGCGGCCTTGATCGGAAACCCGGCATGAACATGGACCGCGCCTTTCGGTCGACCCGTGGTTCCTGAGGTGTAGATGACCATGTATGGCTCGTTCGCGCGGGTCTCGACCGTCTCGCAAACCGGCGACGCACCCGGGACCACATCGTGCCACCAGATGTCGCGATCGACAGCCATCCCGACCTCGTTGCTGGCCCGGCGCAGGACCAGCACATGTTTGACCGTCGGCGACGCGGCCACCGCCTCGTCTGCGACCGGTTTCATCGGCACGACATTTCCACGCCGGAAGAACCCGTCGGCCGTGATCAGGAGCTTCGCGTCGCAGTCCCGCAACCGGGAAGCCACCGCTTCGGCGCCGAACCCGGAAAACAGCGGAGTGTAGATCGCGCCGATCTTGCCGCAGGCCAGCACAGCCGAAACCGTTTCCGGGGCCATCGGCATGAATATGCCGACGACGTCGCCCCGCTCGATCCCCAGATCACCCAGCACGTTGGCGAGGCGGTTGGTCTCGGCCAACAGGTCGCCGAAGGAGACCGTCCGCTGGGTACCGTCGTCACCCTCCCAGATCAGCGCCGCCCGGTCGCGCTTCGGCCCGGCGGCGTGCCGGTCCAGCGCGTTCGCGACGTAGTTGAAACCACCATCAACGAACCACTCGGCCCATGGCGCGCCCTTCGACAGGTCCACGACTGCCGAGTACGGCGTCGTGAAATCGAGGCCGAGATCCTCGACCATCGTGCCCCAGTACCGCCCGATGTCTTCGGCCGCCCAGGCCCGCCACGCATCGACCGAGTCGATGCCGTTTTGTGTCATGAGTGCCAGGAGTCGGCTGCGTTCGCGGTAGGCTTGGGACGGGGTCCAGGCGAGGTCGGAATTCGGTCGGATTTCGAGCGTCATGTACTGGACATCTCCCGCGATGCGCCGCATGGTAGTCATGCCTGCAATACTGACCCGGTCCGGGAATGCGGTCAAGGTCGCTCGCACCGGACGCACATCAACCGTCGAGGAGTCTCACCGTGGATCGTCTGAAATTCTGGAAGCGCGGGCAGACCGATCAACCGGCCATCGAACCCGTACCTACCATCAAGCGATTCAATATTCAGCCTCGCACTGATATCGGAACCCTTGGTCTGCCTGCCGATCCAGACCAGGCGGCTCGGCTGGTGGCGTTGCGCAAGCGGCGCGAGGCCCTTGCCCATGATGTGGAATCGGCATCTCATGCCACCACCGAGGACAATCGTTGGCGCGCGGAGATCAAGCTGATCGTACAGGCAATCCACGAAATCGATGCCGACGTCGCGGCGATCAATGCCGAGCCGCCGGGGCCGCCAGGCGTCACCCTTCCTCCTACGCCGATCACCGATGTCGCGATCGAGACCGCGCCGGTAGCCCGCGTCAAGTTTCGGATTGGAAACACGCCGTTCTCGTACGCCGAGGAGATCGATTGGGCCGAACGGGGAACCCAACTGGCGCGGAGCGAGCTGGTTCTGGATGAAGGAAACGTCGATGCGGTCATCCCGTCCGTGGTCCCCGCCGATCAACGCCAACCGCTTCGGGAGCACCTGGCCCGGAGCCTCTTCGCCTTCGCGTCGGACCTGCGAGACCGGGCGCTGAACAACGAGTCTATTCCGCAGGCGACACTGGCCGACCTTGCCCGGCCAAGCACCGAGTTCGGTGGCTGGCTGGATTGGACGGGTCAGTCGGTGCGGAAACAGGAGCGCGAGGCCGCCAGAGCCAACCTGTTTGCCGAGCGGCAGCGCTTGATGGCTGATCGCGCCAAGTTGATCGAGGATCAGAACAAGATCGCCGAGAACTTGCCGATCGCGCGACGGCGTCTGGCCGAGCTCGACCGC
>DASQCG010000079.1:0-6093 GCA_035634825.1 Thermomicrobiales bacterium
CTCTCATGCGGCCCAATCAAACGCCGAGAACATGCTGGCGATTGAGAGCCCGGCGCTCGCGGAGGATGCGATCACGTACGTCCGCATGCTCAGAAACCGCTTTCTGGACGACCAACCCGGGCCGGATGACCGCCGGCGGCACGAACGGCGTTGATGGGACAACGGCGACTCTTGGGCTAACGCCATTCCTTGACGGATCGACGATTCGCACGATAGTGGAGGTACCCGCGAACAGATTCGTGTACCTATTTGTGGTGCGCGGTAACATGTGTCCCATGGTCACACTTATCGGTCTGCGGTATCATCGCCGACGGCAGTCTGAAAAGTGAATCTCCCATCCCGTATGGAGATCATCAGCACCCCGCTTCAGTGGCTGGTTGACGTACACATTGATGTTGTTGCACGCAACGATGGAGCGGTTGGGGAATCTTTATGACGCGCTATGAACCGTACAGAACTCGCTATCCACTTCTGCCGCTCAAGAATATCGTCATATTTCCGCGGAATATCGTCACCCTCCTGGTCGGACGACCGCGCTCGATCCAGGCCGTCGAAGAGGCCCTGAACCGGGACCGCCGTGTTGTTGTCGTTGCTCACCGCGATCCAGACATCGATGACCCTCTGGCAAGTGACGTCTACAACGTCGGCACGCTCGCCGAGGTCGTCAAGAGCGAGCGCCAGCAGGCGACCACACTGCAGGTCGTGCTCGAAGGCATCTGTCGGGTCCGCCTGACCTCGTTTGACACGTCGCGGCCATTCTTCAATGTCGCGGCCGAGGAGTTGACCGAGATCGAGCCGCCGATCGAGGAAAGCCGGACGCTCATGAAGCACGTCACTGAGCTGGCCAGCACCTTCTCTGAATCCCGAAACAAGCTCACGAACGAAGTACTGGACATGGTCCAGCGCGCCAGCGATCCCGGCCATCTCGCGGACCTTCTCGCGACCCAGCTCCTCTCGGACACGGTCAAGCGCCAGGACCTCCTTGAAGAGGTCAACCCACATGAACGGCTGGTCCGCGTGGCTGGACTTATCCAGAGTGATCTCGACATTGCCGCGCTCGAGCAGCGAATCAAGGACCGCGTCCGGGACCAGGTTGAGAAGAACCAGCGCGAGTACTACCTGCGCGAACAGCTCAAGGCCATCCATGATGAGCTCGGCGGCGATGGCGGCAGTGAGATGGACTCCCTCCGCCGCAAGATCGCCGAAAGCGGTATGCCGGACGATGTCGGGGAGAAGCTGAATCGCGAGTTGTCGCGCCTCGAACGGATGCCGGCAGTCTCAGCCGAGGCGACCGTTGTTCGCACCTACATCGACACGATGATCAGCCTGCCCTGGACGACGCAGAGCGAAGATCGGCTCGATCTCGAGGTTGCCGAGAAGATCCTCGATGAAGACCACTACGGCCTCGAGCACGTCAAGGAGCGCATCCTCGACTTCCTCGCTGTTCGCAAGCTGCGGCAGGCCAGCAACCAGGTGGGGACCGGCGTTTCGCAGATCCTCTGCCTTGCCGGACCTCCAGGTGTCGGCAAGACCAGCCTCGGACGCTCGATCGCCCGCTCGATGAATCGCGAGTTCGTCCGCGTCAGTCTCGGCGGCGTCCGTGACGAGGCCGAGATTCGCGGCCACCGCCGCACCTACATCGGCGCGATGCCCGGCCGCATGATCACTGCCATGAAGCAAGCTGGCACGATCAACCCAGTCATCCTGCTCGACGAGATCGACAAGCTTTCGTCGGACTACCGGGGCGATCCAGCCTCGGCGCTGCTCGAGGTGCTGGACCCGGAGCAGAACCGCAACTTCGTCGACCACTTCCTCGATGTGCAGTACGACCTCTCGAACGTGCTCTTTATCACGACCGCCAACTACCTCGGGCAGATCCCTCGCCCGCTGCGCGACCGCATGGAGATCATCGAGATCGGCGGCTACACCGAGGACGAGAAGGCGGAGATCGGTCGGCGTTACCTGCTGACCCGCAATATGACCGCCCACGGGCTGCCGGATGGTTCGCTCGAGATCCCGCACAAGGTCTGGGTCGACCTCGTCCGCGACTACACCCGGGAGGCCGGCGTGCGCGAGCTGGACCGGTCGGTCGCGACACTCTGCCGCAAAACCGCGCGGGAGGTCGTCCGCGGCAAGTCGGGCAAGGTTCGCATTACCAAGTCCAGACTCGAAGAGTTGATGGGTCCGAAGAACTACGGCCTCGAGGTCACAACCGAAGGCTCACAGGTCGGTACCGCGATGGGACTCGGCACCACAGAGATCGGCGGCGAGTTGATCCCGGTCGAGGTCCTGACCATGCCGGGCAAGGGCGGCCTGACGATCACCGGTCGCGCCGGCGAGGTCATGCAGGAGTCGGCCCAGGCCGCGCTCTCCTATGCCCGCTCCCGGACGCACCACCTGCGGATCGATCCGGACTTCCGCGAGCGAATGGATCTGCACATCCACCTGCCGGAGACCGCGCAGCCGAAGGACGGCCCGTCGGCCGGCATCACCATGGCCACCGCCCTTATCTCAGCGCTCACCAAACGGCCTGTGCGGGCCGATACGGCCATGACCGGGGAGATTACCCTCCGTGGCCGTGTTCTGCCCATCGGCGGTCTCAAGGACAAAACGCTGGCGGCACATCGCTGCGGGATCCGGCGCCTGATTGCTCCGGCGCAGAACCGGCGCGACTTCGAAAAGGTCCCGGCGAACGTGGCCAAGGAGATGACATTCATCTGGGTGCGGGATATGGACGAGGTCATTCAGGCCGCGATCTTGCTCGACGTCGACCAGGTCGGCAATCTCAGCACCGCGACCGACGAGATCCCGGCCGATGCCATCGCGCCGGCCACCGGCTTCGGCACGCACGTCGTGACTGACGCGGCGCCGAATCAGAGCAAGGGCTGAAAGTCGACCAGTTTCGCGTCGACGCTCCGGGTCTGATTCCAAATGTTGACCGACAGTTCAACCAGCGCGTCGACCCGTTGCAACGGGTCGACGCCGCGCATGCGCTCCGCTCCGCCGAAAAAGATGGTGCGAATTGGGCCAGGCCCCTTGTCCAGCCAGACATGCGCGTGCGTCTTGTCTTTGCCGACCTCGGCCCAGCGACTGACCTGGACCCCTCGCCACCGGAGCAGCGGGCGCTCGTTGCCCGCGCCGAACGGCCCGAGTTGATCGATTCTGTCGACCAACCCGAGCGTGACTGGTTCGTCGCCGATGTCCGCGTCGACCCGCAGTTCGTCCTCTGACTCGACTGCCAGGCCGGACGCTTCGTAGAGATCGGAAAGTTGCGTGCGTAGCTCCTCGACCCGATCCCGCTCGACAGTCAGGCCGGCGGCCTTCGAGTGCCCGCCGTGCCGCAGCAGGAACTCAACCTGCGCAAACGCTTCGGCCAGGTTCCAGTCGCCGAAGGATCGCCCCGAGCCGGCCAGGTGCTCGCCGGCCCGGCCCAGGATCACCGCCGGCCGGCGATGCGTCTCGGCGACCTTGGCAGCGACCGGTCCAAGCACGCCGGACGGCCAGGACTCGCCATGGAGCACGATCACCGGCGTCAGCAGGCCCTCCTGGCCAAGCTCCTCGACGACCCTGGCAGTGACTTCCTCCGAACGCGCCTTACGCTCGCGATCCGCATCCAGAACTTGAGTGGCAAGCTCCTCGGCCGAATCCATGTCGGTGGCCACCAGCAATTTGTAGGCGATGTCCGGGCTCCCGATCCGGCCGGGCGCGTTGAGCTTGGGCGTGATCTTGAACGAGATATCCTCCGCCGACATCGTCCGGATGTCGAACTTGCCCTGCCGGGCCAGTGCACGGAGACCGAGTCGTCGCGTCTGCTGCAGAACCGGGACGCCCGCGCGCACGATGGCCCGGTTCATCGGCTCGCGGAGCGAACCGACATCGCCGACGGTGCCGATCGCCGCGAGATCGAGGTAGATACCCTCGTCCTTGCCCGGCGGCGCCACCGGGTACCCATCACGCGCCAGGCAGACAACGACGAGGTAGGTGATGCCGGCGGCGGTCATGGCGCGCAGATGCGACGGCGGGTCGCGTTGCGGATTGACGATCGCCGTGCCGTCCGGGATCTCGACACCAAGCTGATGATGGTCGATCACGACCACGTCGAGCCCGCGGCTCTTTGCATCCTCGATCATTGCCAGATCGTTGCTGCCGCAGTCGACCGCGATCAGGAGCATGATTCCGTCATTGATTGCGCGGTCGATAACATCCGGGCGCAACCCGTAGCCCTGCTCCCGGCTCGGCAACTCGACATCGACCGATTCGCGCCCGGCGAGCGCGCATTCGACCGCCCCGGACATGATCGCCGACGAGGTCACACCGTCGCAGTCGTAGTCGCCGAATACCCTTATCCGCTCGCCCTCATCGATCGCTCGCGCAATGCGCTTGACGACCAGATCCATCCCGGTGAATTCGGCCGAGGCGCAATGCCGCAGCAAATCCGGGTTCAGCCACGCGCGGGCCTCCTCGATATCGCTGAAGCCGCGGCGGGCCAGGATCTCGTCGACGATGCGATTTCCGGTAATGGACAACAGGGGAGATTCGAGCGGGAGTGGGTCTCGCCAGCGGCGCGGCTCGGACATTGGACCTTTTCGGCTAATCAACGGGTGGAATGTACGTTCACTGCTCGTGATATTATACCGACCTACCCCAGATTACTCGGGTCCTGTTACCGCCCAGGTTCCTCGATCAGGAGCTTGATATCACTGTGTCCTACCCCCACAAGGAGAGATCGATGTCGCGTCTCGGTTTGGGCGCTGTTGTCGTGCGCCTGCTCGCCGCGTCTCGTGCCGCGCTGCCTACGGTGGCGATCGCCGCAGCGCTGCTCGCCGTCCTGTCCAGTGTCCTCGCCCCGATTGCCTCGGCCGAGGATGACGGCTGGGCTCCTCCGGAACGCGTCTGGGTGGAGGAGACCGGTCAGACGGTCGACAAGACGTTCCTCACCGAGTGGCGCGACAACATGGGCCTGATCGGCGACCCGATCACCCAGGAGCTGAAGGAGCGGGTCGCGCTCGACGGCGTCAAGACCAGGGAGCGCACCGTCCAGTACTACACGAATCTCGCCCTCGTCTCGACCTACGACGATGAGCGGGGAGATGACTGGAATGTCCGCTCGCTGCCGCTCGGCATCGACGCCCTCCAGCGCGACTCCATGCGCCTGAAGAACGTTACGCTGCCGAAGACCGATAAGTGCAAGGGCTTCTCAGACGACGAGTGCCTGTACTTCAAGGACACGAAGCACGCCACCAAGCTCGGCTTCAAGAACTACTGGGAGGCGCACCAGGGTGAGCAGCTCCTGGGCTCGCCGCTGACCGAGGAATTCGTCGCGCCGGACGGTTGGACCACCCAGTATTTCGAGAACGGTGTCCTGCTCTGGAAGAAGGACAAGGGTGTCGTTCCGCGCGCGCTCGGCAAGGAAGCCGCCGCCCGATCGAAGATCAGCACCAAGGGCATTACCCAACCGAACGATGTGCCGGTCTACGCCGAGGCGCTCTTCTCTCCGCCGCAGCCTGTGGTCGAGGTGAGCCTGCCGCAAAGTCCAGGACCCCAACAGGGCACGTACAAGGAAGTCGTGGTCTCAATCTCGCAGCAATACATGTGGGCCTATGAGGACGGCAGCGAAGTGATCGAGTCGTGGGTCAGTACCGGCACCGCCGAGACGCCCGAGGTGACGACGCCGGTCGGCAACTGGTCGGTCCTGACCAAGTACGACTCTCAGACGATGGAAGGCACGATCAGCGGCCAGTATTACCGGGTCGAGGACGTGCCGTACGTCATGTACTTCGACAACCTCGGCAACGCGCTGCACGGCACCTACTGGCACAACAACTTCGGCCATCCGATGAGCCATGGTTGCGTCAATCTGCCGATGGATGTCGCGGCCTTCCTCTACAGTTGGACCGATATCGGTACCGCCGTCACCGTCATCCCGTAGGGGCCAGATCACGCCGTGGTATCGTCACGGCGTGATCGACCTCGCCTATCGCGTCGCCAAACCTATCCTTTTCCGGGCCGACCCCGAACGAGTCCACGACCGCGTCATTTCCGTCCTCGGTTTGATCAGTCGATCGCCGGGGGCGCTTCGCGTCCTGGACCGGT
>DASQCG010000080.1:0-3544 GCA_035634825.1 Thermomicrobiales bacterium
AAACCCAAACTCAAGACGTGGAGGTAATCCACCAACTGATGGACGATCAGCGCCATCGTCACGGCCGCAACGCCGAGCGCCAGCCAGCTTCCATCAGTGGTTCTCAACCGCCGAATCAGTGACCCCACGATAGCTGCCAGCAAGCAAGCGTACCCGAGCATTCCTGGCAGTCCAACCTCGGCGGCTATCTGCAAGTATGCATTGTGCGCATGCCCGCGCGAGATTCGGAATCTCCAGTACCCTGTTTCGGCCCGGTAATGCGACGAGAAATTGCCCCCACCGACACCGGTCAGCGGATGCGACTCGACCATGTGTACGGCGGCAACCCAGTGTGCGGTTCGCTCCTGGTCGGCCCAATTTCCCGGCGTCGTTGCCGAATGTGATTCCCGCCAGGGCGCTGCCACCGTCACGATCACGATCGCGGCGGCGCCGAGTGCTGCCGCTCCACTGAGGCCAATCAACTTTGTGCGCGTACCCAGGGACAGCAGCGCCACTCCGGCGATCACTGCCAAACCGACGGCAATGCCCAAGATGCCACCACGAGATTGCGTCAGGATTAAGGCCGCTATTCCTAGCGCCCCGACTGCCGCGGCGATCCACCGCACCTTGCCAGGGTAACCGCGGCCCATGCTAGCCAGCGCGACCAACGGCAACGTTACAGCCCAGATAAAAGCGGCATAAGGGTTAGGCTCGCCGAACCCGCCGTGGGCTCGCATCAACCCGCTGCGCACAAAGCTCGCGGGTCCTTCCGCAGAGGCAACCTGAAACGCGGCCCACGCAAACCCCACGACCACCGCAGCGCCGAGCGCCATCGCTATCTTCGATGCGGAGCGGGTACTGAAATAGCTGCGCGCGATGATCAGGAAGGGCCCGGCGATGGCCCAGCGATACGTTTCAGCCGCCCACAGTCCACGATCACCGGCTACGGAGATCGTGAGCCCATAGAGCGCGACGACGGTCCCCATCAGAATCGCCGGAGCGTCGATCCGAACTGTCAGGGACCGCGCGGCAAACCGGATTGCTGCTCCAGCAAAGAACGCGGCGACGGCGGCCTGCGTCCACGTCAGCGCGTGGCCGTCTGTTCCGATCAGTACGCTCCGCTGAACCGGAACCGTCGCCATGACGAGGATAGGCGCCCAATCCCGACCTGCGACGGACAGCACGAAGACAAGTGCCGCGAGGAGCACACCGGCGAGGGAAGCCCAGGCCCATCCGTGATCGACCAGAAATCGACCAAAGTCAGCCATCCGCCGTCGTCCGTTCTCGAGGGGCGCTGATCGTCAGTCCGATCCAGGTCATGGTGGCGAGGTACGGCAGGAAGAAGCTGTTGTCGATCAGTCCGTGGGCGAAACCGGCAATCAACATGGCTACTCCCGCCCTTTGCGCGTTCAGGCCACTCGTGTGCAGCGTAATCCTGGTCCGCGCCCAGATCGCTTCCAGCATCAGCCAGAGGATTGCCAGCCCAGCCAGGCCAAGGCTCAGCCAGAAGTCGAGGAAGAGGTTGTGCGGATGGCTGGTGTATCGCTCGGGCCAGCCCTCGACGCGGACGTAGCGGCGACCATATTGGCCAAGGAACTGATCAAGTCCGACACCGGTCACCGGCCGATCGCGCAGCATGTCGACGGAAGAGCGCCAGATGGTCGTCCTGGTGTCGATCGAGTCGCCGGTCCCAGCCAGGTATCGCGACGCGAAGATCGCCGCTACTCCCGCCACCGCCAGCGCGGCGAAAAGCCGCCAGCGCGCGCGAATCAGATCCCAGAACATGATGACGCTCCCTGCCGCCAGCGCAATCGCGGATCCCCGCGAAAGCGTGGCCAGGGTCGCCAGCAGGATCAGCCCACTGATTGCCCACGCCCAGCGATTGCCCCGGCGGACAAATGGAATGACCAGAAGCGGGCTGAACCAGATTGCGCGTTCGAGATAGAACGCCAGATTGTTCGGATGCGTGAACGTTCCGATCGGGCGCGCAATGCCGCCGATATCGACCGTCGATCTCCCGACGATGAGCTGCGCCAATGCCAGGACGGCAACCAGCGCGGCGGGCCACGCGATCCACCGAGCCACTATATCGTGCGCCCGGTTTCTGGTGACAACTGTCATTGCTGGGATCACGAGAAGCGGTTCGAAGATGACGCGCCGCAGCGAGCGCAGGCTGTCAGACCGCAAGTCCGTGTCGGCAACCCAGAGTATGGAGATCGCACCGACGATGAGAATGGCTACTGCGATGAGCACGACATCGATTGGTTCAATCCACGCGGCGATGTCATTCCACCGCCTGGTTTGGATCAGGTCGACGCCGATTGCGAAAGCGGCGGAGGCGCCGCACGCAAGCAGCGCCAGCTCCAGCGGACTCCATTCAGTCGAGCCGACTAAGAATACGAATGCCGAAACGGGCAGTGCGGCGCAGACGACCGCAACGCCGCAAATCGGGCCCCCGACGACCACCACACCGGCCGCCAGAGCCAGCAATGCAAGTTTGGCCACGGTCGGAATGTCGAATGCGACGGGAGCGGAAATCAGGAGGGTTGCGATGCACGCGAGATCGGGTCGCCCGGAGACGGACCCCTGTCGGCGTATCGTCATCGCTGGAATCGAGGAGCCGGCTTCCAGTCCGGCAAGGTCGGCAACGGCGTTTGGGCCGGAGCGTCGCTCTTTGGCTCGATCAAGCCGACGTGCTCAGCCGCCAGGAATGCGAGAGCGCGGAATCCAAGGAAGAGAGCGACCAATCCGGCCGCAACCAGCACCGCAATCGGCCAGATCATCGGCCGTTCCCGTGAGACCAAGAAACCACCGATCACCAATTCTCCGCCTGAATCATCGAGCGCGATCGTGACCGTATGCTCCCCTTCAGACAAGCCCGACGCCAGCGCGACCGGTGCCTCGAACGCGTCCTGTACCCGGTATTTCAGGACCACGCTGCCAGAATTGCGATTGCTTGCCGATTCGAGATCTGTGCTGTCGATCGCATACCTCGCGGTCCCTGCATCCGGACTGAAGCGGAAGAATACCGAGATTCCGGTCCCCCAAAAGCGACATGTCACCGCCGAGTTCGGATCGCGGACCGTTCGGTAAATCCCTTCAGTCAAATGCTGGTCCTGCCAATTGCCGGAATAATCGCAGGCCGAGGCGTTCGCCGGCACGAAGCCGTTCGTAATGCTGGCGCCGAAGCTCGATTTTGCGAAGCCCGACATCGCGGAATACAGCGGGGTCGGGTTCCCATTCACGATAAGGGCGAGATTGCCGGAGTTCGGGACATCTGGTTCCACGTCGAGCGTCCAGTTGAAGATGAGGCCCACCCATGGCCATTCGGAGCGCGCCCGTCGAAATGCGGATTCCACGAATCGCGCCTGATCGTCGGGAGATACGGGAGTCTCCCCGCTGCCGGTCCAACCGACGTGGGTGAACCAGATCGGCATGTCGGTCGCCCCGGTGTTGTCGATCGCTTCCCGGATAAGGACTACACGGGACAGGTTCGTCTGGTCGACCGCCGTGCTGCGGTCGTACGGGGATTCGTTGCCACCGTCTGCCGATATTCCGACCACCC
>DASQCG010000081.1:0-6410 GCA_035634825.1 Thermomicrobiales bacterium
GGAGGTCAGCAGGAACCCGGAGACCCCGGCGCAGAAGCCGCTGATCACGTAGACGCTGGAGGTAATCTGCCGGGTGTTCAAGCCGGACAGCCGCGCCGCCTCCGCGTTGCCGCCGAGGGCATAGACCCAGCGGCCATACCGCGTGTACTTGAGCACGATATGGGCGATCAAACCCATCCCGAGGAAGACAATGACCGGGATCGGCACCTGGCCGATATCCTGCTTACCCCAGTGCGTGAAGTCCTTCGAGAAGCTGCTGATCGGCTGGCCGTTGGACCAGAGCAGCGTGGCCCCGCGCCATGCCCCGAGGCCGCCGAGCGTGACGATGAAGGCCGGCACGTTCAAGTACGCGATGAAGACGCCGTGAATTAACCCGATCAGGAGGCCGACGCCGATCGCGGCGAGGAATGCGTAAAGGACGTGAATGCCGCCCTCGTCCTTGCCGGACAGGAGCGCCCGCGATCCCTTGGCGGCCGAGGCGCAGACGATGCCGCAAAACGCCAGCGCCGATCCGACGGACAGATCGATGCCGGCGGTCAGGATCACGAAGGTCATGCCGACGGCCAGGATCCCGAAGAACGAGACCGCGCGGATGATGTTCAGGAAATTGGTGGTCGTCCGGAAGCCGGATTCGAAGAACGAGAAGAAGGTGACCACCAGGAGCAAGAAGATGACCGGCGCAAACTTGCCGATCAGGCCGGCGTAATCGATGCCGCGTTGTTCCTCGCCGATGGACGCGGGAGTCGCACTCGATGCGCTCATGCTGCTGTGACCTTCCCCTGTTCAGCGGCTCCTAAATCGCGCCGGAATCCAACTCTGGCGTCGTCGGACCGGCGTCGACGGCAATGTTGTGCTCGAGCGGAGCCAACGGCCGGATCGGTGTCAGCTCGGCCGGGAGCGCCTTTCGCATCTCCTCGGGTGAGGCCGGCGCCTGCTCGAAATCGGCCGGCTCGAGCTGGGCCATCGGCTTGCTCTTGAACACGCCGAGCATCTCCTCGGCTGTTTCGTATTGCGTCAGCGGCCGAACCTTGACGACCGCCGGGGGAATCGGCTCATCCACATGCGTCGGAATCGTCGTCCGATTCGGAGTCATGCCCGGCGCCTGCGGTGAGACCATCGCACCCGGAGCTGGAATCACGTTTCCGGTAATTGACCCTGCCATCGTGCTACCCGATACCCTTCTGCTCGGCGGAGATCTCCGCAATATCGATCTGATCGGTGGCCGCTGCCCGGACATGCTCCAGCCCGGTCGCCAGGCTCATGATGGCTTCCTGTGTCGCCTCGGCGCGGCTCAACTCGCCGGCAATTCTGCCCTCGCGCATGACCAGGATGCGGTCGCTCATGCCGAGGATCTCCGGCAGCTCGGAGGAAATCATAAGGATTCCAACGCCTTGCTGCGCGAGCCGGCTCAACAGCAAGTGCACCTCTGCCTTGGCGCCGACATCGATGCCCCGGGTCGGCTCGTCGACGATCAGCAGCTTTGGATTGAGGGCCAGCCACTTGGCCAGCACCACCTTCTGCTGGTTGCCGCCGCTGAGGTTGACGACTTTCTGTTCCATACTCGGCGTGCGGATCTGGAGGGCGTCGATGAAGCGTTGCGTAATCGTGCGTTCGGCCGAGCGGCGAACAAAGCCGGCTGTCGTCAGCGCGCCAAGGTTGGCGAGGCTGACATTCTCGCGGACCGGCAGTCCGAGCACGAGGGCCTGCTGCTTGCGGTCTTCGGGCACAAGGCCAATCCCGAGCTCGATCGCGTCGAGGGGGTGCTTGAGCGCGACCGGCTTGCCCTCGACCAGGATCTGGCCGCTGTCGATTCGGTCTGCCCCAAAGATCGAGCGCGCAAGCTCGGTCCGGCCGGAGCCGACGAGGCCGGCCAGCCCGACGATCTCGCCGGAGCGGATCGCGAAGCTGATGTCCTGGATCGACGTTGACGAGGTGTCGCCTTTGGCCGGTGCACGGGAGACTCCGCGGACCTCGAGCACCGGATCTCCAACCGCCTCGCTGACCTCCTTCTGGAAGAGATCCGAGAGTGGCCGGCCGACCATCATCTGCACGATCCGGGCTGGGGTGGCGTCGGCGGTCAGGATTTCGCCGGCATTACGACCGTCGCGCAGGACCTCGATACGATCCGCGATCTCGAGCACTTCCTCGATCCGGTGCGAGATGAAGATCACGCCCAGGTTCTGCTGCTTCAGGCCGCGAATGATCTCGAAAAGCGCGGTCACCTCCGTATCGGTCAGGGCGGAGGTCGGCTCGTCCATGATCACGATACGGGCGTTATAGGAGAGTGCCTTGGCAATCTCGACCATCTGCTGTTGGGCCACGCTCAGATCGCCGACCGGCGCACCCGGGTGGAGCCGGACGCCCAGCCGGTCGAGCAATTCGCGGGTGTTCTGTCGGAGCGTGCGGCGATCGACCACGCCGCCCCTGCTCGGTTCTCGGCCGATGAAGACGTTCTCTTCGACCGACATGTTCGGGAAGAGGTTGAACTCCTGGTAGATGATCGAAATGCCGAGCTGCTGGGCCTGGTGCGGATTGGTCAGCGTAACCTGCGTGCCCTGAATCTCGACCGTTCCGGCATCAGGTGAATAGACGCCGGAGAGGACCTTCATCAGGGTCGATTTGCCGGCGCCGTTCTCGCCCATCAGGGCCAGGCATTCCCCGGGGTAAATCTCGAGCGAGACATCCTGGAGCGCGTGGACGCCCGGAAAGCTCTTGCTGATCCCGGTCATGCGCAGCAGCGGCATGACTGCTTCGGCGGTCACTGGCGCAGGCTGGGTTGCTGCTGGTTCCATCATGGGATCTCTCGCTGCCCTAACGCCGCCAAGCCCGGCCGAATGTTCGGCTTTCTACCGGAGTAAGGGGCGTCTGTCAATCAGGCGAGGATACAGCACCCATTTTGCCTGGTGGACACTCGTCAGCTGGCCGGCATCGCGACTTTGGCGAAGCGCTCGAGGAGGGCGCGATGGCCGTTTACGTCCAGATCGAGGTTCATCGCGTTGACGCAGAGATGCGTGGCGCCGGCCTCATTCCAGGCGGCGACGTTGCGCTCCCAGTTCTCCTCGCCGGTGCGAAATGTGTCGATCCGGGCGTCGATGCCGATTTGGTCGGGATTGCGGCCGGCGGCTTCGGCCGTATCGCGCAGCAATTGCAGCTTGGCGCGCTGGGCGTCGTCGATCGGACCCATCGGGAACCAGCCGTCGCCAATCCGGGCCGCGCGCTTGATCGGGACCTCGGTCGTGCCGCCGATCCAGATCGGGATCGGGCGCTGGATCGGGAGCGGGTTGAGTCCGGCCTCGGTGATGGTGTGGAACTCGCCGCGCCAGGTGATGACCGGATCGGTCCAGAGGCGGCGGAGCAGTTCGATCTGCTCCTCCTCGCGGCGTCCGCGGGTGCGAAAGTCTTCGCCGAGCGCCTCGTACTCGACCGCGTTCCAGCCGACGCCGACGCCGAGCCGGAACTTCCCGGCGGTCAGGATGTCGATCTGCGCCGCTTGCTTGGCGACGAGCGCGGTCTGCCGCTGGGGAAGGATCACGACGCTCGAGACCAGCTCAAGATCGGGCGCGAGGGCCGCCACGTATCCGAAGAGGGTGAAGATCTCGTGGAAGACGTTGTCCTTGGTGTAGCCGGTCCAGCCGGGCCGGTTGGTCGTGTCTGCGCCGAGAACGTGGTCGTAGGCGAGGAAGTAGTCGTAGCCGCAGTCGACCACCGTCTCGACGTAGCGACGAATGGCATCCCGGTCCGGCCCGAAATCAAAATGCGGAAATGTAACGCCGATACGCACAATCTGCTCCTTGTGTTTTGACGCCGCTGCCTTCGGCAAACGATACTTGTGAAATCTCGCACGAACGAGTGCACAGCTTGTTCGCGCAACACGAGTGCCACCACCGGGATCGGCCGCACGATGCAAACGATACGACCACCCCGCGCCCGCGATGCCCAGTCCCGGATCTCGCCTGCTGGCTCGGTCTACGAAGCCGAGATCCCTGACGTCGTCATCCGGCGTCTGCCTATCTATGTGCGGACGCTGCAGCTCCTGATCGACCAGACCGGCTCCGAGTCCGTCTCGTCCGATCAACTGGCTGAGGCGATCGGCGTTTCCGGTGCGCAAATCCGGCGAGATCTCTCCTATTTCGGCCGTTTCGGGAAGCAGGGCAAGGGCTACGACGCCCGCCGCCTGGTCGAGGAGATCAACCGGATCCTGCGGCTGGACCAGACGTGGGAGGTCGCGCTGGTCGGCTTCGGCAATCTCGGCCGGGCCATCGCCCAGTATGGCGGATTCGTGCCGTCCACCTTCCGGATCGCCTGCATCTTCGACCGCAACGAGGACCGGATCGGCGAGAGTGTCGATGGGATCGTGATCCAGAGCGACGTCGACATCGCGGAATCGATCCGGCAGCTCGGGGTCAAGATCGGCATCATCGCCGTGCCGCAGGCCTCGGCCCAGATCGTGGCCGACGCGCTGATTGAGGGCGGCATCGAGGCGATCCTCAACTACGCGCCCTGCCACCTGCGCACGCCGAATTCGGTCACAGTCCGCGACGTCGACCCCGTCGGTGCCATGCAATCGATGACCTACTACCTCTCCACCGGCGATTAGAAACGTGCTCACGAACGCGCTACCTCGGCGAGGTAATGCGCGCGGTTGAGCGGGTTTGGGCCGACACGCATTCGCAGCGGCACCTCACTCGTGACGGCAACGTACCCGCCAAAGCTCGACACCCATACTCCGTCACCGCGCGTTAGCCCGGGCAACCGCTGTTCCAGGGAACGCAGTTCCGCCACGGGAATCTGGCAGGTGATGTGGTGCGACTCGCTGTCCGGAATCACGGTGCGGATCGTGGCGCGCGCATTGATGAGCGCTCCGCAGACCGCGCCGGAGGTATCCTCGGGGACTTCGAGCTCGAGTTCTTCGACCGGCTCGCAAACCTCTGTTCCGGCGGATGCCAGCGCGCTCACCAGGACGAGCGGTGCGAGCCTGCGAAAGTCGGCGGCAGCGCTTTCCGGCACGATGCCGCATTGCGTCAGCGTCACGGCGCAGTCGATCACTTCCCAACCGCACAGGCCCTGCCGGAGCGTCTCGTGCACCGTCTCCTCAACGGCCCGGTAGAACGCGAGCGGCATCATCCCCAGGTCCCGGACGAATCGAATGCCCGTTCCGGGCACCGCGGGCTCGACGCGAAAGCCCACTGTTGCAAAGAACGGATTGCCGTCCTGTCCGATCGTTTCGAGGCTGTCGCCGCTGCCGATTGGTCGCTCGATGCAGATCGTCTGGCTCGGCCCGAATGTCGCCTCGAGTCCGAATTCCCGGGACAGCATGTCCGCAATGACTTCCTTCTGCACCTCGCCGTAGAGCCGGACCGATAGCTCACCGGCGTCGTTGCGCTGGCGGAGCGAGATGAGCGGATCTTGCTCCGCCAGGTACTCGAGCGCAGTTCGTAACCGCGTAATCTGTCCCGGATCGACCGGTTGCACCACGCTTTCGAGGGCGGGCGCCGGGAAGGCGTAGCCAGAATCCCGGGCTCGAGCCTCGTCCGTGCCAAACCAGTCCCCGATCCGCGCCGCCCGCAGCCCGTGCAGGCCGACGATGTCCCCAGAGCTCGCTTCGGTTGCGGGTACGGATCCACCGGATGCAAAGCAATCGATCCCGGTGATCCGCTCCTCGATCCGTTCCGGCTCGGCGTACGCGTGCTGACGGTGGATCTCGACGTGGTCCCGGGGGAACAGCCTCCCGGCGAAGAGGCGCGCGTAGACTATCTTCTCGCCCGATCGCCGGCGCTCGATCTTGAAGACCGTGCCGCCGGGAGGGACGTCAGTCGACACGGTCGCGGGCGGGAGCCACTCCTCGACACCCGCCAGCAGCTCGGGCACACCGACACCGGTGATGGCTGAGCCGAAAAAGGCCGGCACAATTTCACCAGCCGCGACCTGCGCCCGCAGCTCTGCATCCAGGAAGCAATTGTCCAGTTTGCCGCCGCTGCGGTCGAACTCCTCGATCACCCGCTCACTCGTTTCCGCAAGACGGTCGATGACCGATTCACGCCATGCCGGGCTGCGTCGATCGCACGGTGTTGCCGTCGCGTCGCGGTCTCCAATCCCATCCACCGTAGTCATCGGCACGACGCGAAGTTTTAGCTTGCGCTGGACGTCGTCGAGCAATTGCTCGCTTCGCGCACCGATACGGTCGATCTTGTTGACGAAGATCAGCAGCGGCAAGTTGGCGGCCCGGATCGCTCGCGCCAGGCGCCGAGTTTGCGACTGGACGCCCTCGACCGCCGAGATCACGAGCACGGCGCCGTCCAGCACGCCGAGCACGCGCTCGACCTCGGCGATGAAGTCCGGGTGGCCCGGTGTGTCGATCAGGTTGACCCGCACGTCGCCGATCTCGAACGAGACGACCGCAGACTTGATCG
>DASQCG010000082.1:0-9760 GCA_035634825.1 Thermomicrobiales bacterium
CTCGATCGACGGCGACTGCCTGGCTGCAAGCAACTCTGCCGCGTCGAAGTACTGCATGTCGCGGCAGACGTTCTTGGCCGTGTTCCGGACCATGGTGCCGCCCGGGGTGACGCCGTGCGTATTGCCGCGGTGGACGTGACCGTGGATGACGAGATCGACATCGTGGCGGTCGATGACGCGGGCCAGCTCGCTATTACCGAGCAGAAAGAACTTGATCCGCGGCTCGTTGCCGAGTGTGGTCATGGTTGGCGAGACATGGGTGACGACGATCTTGAGGTCCGTCGTGAGGCCCGAAAGCGCGGCATCGAGCCGGGCGGCCTCCCGGCGGCTGCGCACCGCCAGTGCCTGCGCGGCCCGGCGCGGAATCGTATCCGGCCCCTCGTGCGGCCAGAATCCACCGCCCGAGCCCTGCACGCCGGCAAACCCGACGCGGATGCTCGAGCCGAATTCAGCGGTGGTGCCGTCGAGAAAGTTCACGCCGGCGGCCTGCAGCGTGGACGTGTACCCGCGGCGGCGGGGAAGGCGGCGATCGTGGTTGCCGAGGACCGCTACGATCGGGATTTGGGCTCGCTCCAACAGCGTCGCGGCGCGCTCAGCCTGTACTAACAAGCCGTTATTGGTAATATCTCCAGCGATCACGAGCACATCGGCGCGCTCATGGAGCTCGTCGAACTCGGTGATCAATTTTTTTGATATCGGTCCCCAGATATGGAGATCACTGATCGCTGCGATGCGCACGAGTCCGATCCCTGTGTCTGTGTTCCTGCGAAGTCGGCGCAGAAGTATTCCGTTGCGCGACTCCGAGTGTACCCCACCACTTGATCGGCGGGTGTTCGCGGGCGTCAGACAGAGGTCCCGCAGCGGGACAGCGATTATACTCTTGCGCGTACGTACAGCATGTTTCGGGAGGTCAGTCGGCGGATGGGAATAATGCGCGCGCGGGCAGCCGTCCTGGTATGCCTGTTGCTCACCCTGATCGCCCCGCTTGCCCCGGCCGGAGTCTCCGCACAGGAGTTGGCAGCGACTCCGAGCGTTTCCGCACATGCCGCCTACGCCTTCGATGCGACCGCCAACGTCGAGCTGCTTTCCGAGAATAGTGCCGAGCGGCGCGCGCCGGCCAGCACGGTCAAGATCGTGACCGCGATGGTCGTGCTCGATCACGCCAAGCTCGACACCCAGTTGGTGTTCGACGAGGCCGATACCGCGACTGAAGAGGAATCG
Source organism: Thermomicrobiales bacterium (assembly GCA_035634825.1). Lineage (GTDB taxonomy): Bacteria > Chloroflexota > Chloroflexia > Thermomicrobiales > UBA6265 > DASQCG01. Next base: position 1,222 of record DASQCG010000082.1, read on the forward strand.
CGGATGGGCCTCGTAGCCGGGGACACGGTGACGGTCGAGCAGCTGCTGGTCGGCCTGATGCTGCCGTCCGGAAACGATGCGGCGCGCACGCTGGCCCGCCACGTCGGAACGATCCTGCTCGATGGTCAGCCGGGCGATCCGATCGAGCGATTCGTCGAAGAGATGAATGCCAAGGTCACCGAAGCGGGCCTCAGCAACACACACTTCACCTCGCCCGACGGCCTCAGCGACGACGACAACCAGTACACGACCGCGTACGATCTCGCCCACCTCGGCGCGTTGGCGATGGGCTACAAGCAGATCGCCCAGACCGTTTCGCAATCGAAGGCCGAAATTACCTCGGTCGGACCCGAGGCGCGCGTCTACTCGCTTCAGAACACGAACAAGTTCCTGGAAGAATCCGGAACGGAATATGCGACGCAGGGCGTAGTCGGCCTCAAGTCAGGCTCGACGTCCAAAGCCGGCGCCAACCTGGTCCTGGCCAAGCGCGAGCGTGGCGGCAACCTGTTGATCGCGGTCGTCCTTGGCAGCGAGCTGAGCTATGACGCGCAGGGCATCATCTCGGTCGACGGCCGGTGGGATGACATGCGGGCAGTCATCGACTCGGTCGAGGGCACTTTCGCCTGGCTCAACCCCGAATCCAGCAACGATATGCCGGGGCTGATGGACGAGATGGCCGCCTGGCAGGTCACGCTCAAGGACGATTCCGGCATCCTCGTCGACCGGGGCGCGCGCAAGGAGATCCGGTACCAGCTCGAGCTGCTGCCGCAGGGTCCGGCGAAGAGCGATGCCGGCCGCGTGCTATTCTTCGCCGGAGCGGACCAGATTGCCGAGCGTCCGCTGATCTTCCGCTAGCATTACGACAGACCAAGAGGCACCCAAGTGGAACGCTTGCAGCGCATCCTCGCATCGCGCGGGGTGGCATCGCGCCGAGCCGCAGAAGAATTGATTCGAGAGGGCCGCGTTTCGGTCAACGGCACCATTGTGACCGAGCTAGGCACAAAGGCCGATCCCCGGCGGGATGAGATTCGCGTCGACAACCGGGTGATCCGCCCGCAGGCGTTGCGCTACCTCATCCTGAACAAGCCGACCGGTTACATCACGACCGTCAAGGACGAGCGCGATCGCTGGACGGTAATGGACCTGATCAGTGTGCCGGAGCGGGTGTTTCCTGTCGGCCGGCTGGACCGCGACACCGAGGGCCTGCTCCTCTTCACGAACGATGGCGATGTCGCCAACCGCGTCATGCATCCGCGCTATGGGCTGACCAAGGAATATCAGGTCCTGACCCGGGACCGGCCGCACCCACAGCAGCTCGAACGAATCCGGCGCGGGATCGTCATCGACGGCCGGCGAATCATCCCCCAGGAAGTGCGGCTCCTGCGAGAGTCGGCCGACGGCATCGTCATCACGATTACGGTGTACGAGGGCATCTTTCATCTCGTGCGGCGGATCATGGAGGTCGCGGGGATCGAGGTCGAGCGCTTGCGCCGGGCCAGGATCGGGCCGCTTTCGATCGCCGGTTTGCGGATCGGCGAGTGGCGGGATCTGACGCCGGGCGAGCAATCGACTCTGTTCGAGGCGCTTCGCCTGACCGAGGAAGAGGCCGCCGAGAAGAGCATCGAGCGACCAATCCGGATTCGGGCCAGCGGCGCCCAGCCGCCGGCCAATCCGCTCTGGAAGCGACCGAAGCGCGCCGAGGATAAGCCCGAGCCGAAGCCAAACGTGCCACGATACCGGAAACCGAGCCGCACCGAGCGCGAGGCTGCGGAGCGGGAACAAGCGGCGGGCGACCACCGGGAACGCACAGAACAGGAGCGAGATGACCGACCGCAGCGAGAGCGCAGCAGACGCCATACCGAGCGACCTGAGCGTGAGCGGCCGCACCGTGGTCGCAATCGACGGTCCGGCGGCGAGCGGGAAGACAACCGTCGCCGCTCATCTGGCCGACCGCCTCGGCGCCGTCTTCCTTGACACGGGTCAGCTCTACCGGGCGGTGACGTTGCTCGCGCAGCGGCTCGGACTGAGCACGGCCGATGAGGTGCGGCTCTCGATGCTGATCGACGCGGGCGCGGTCTCGATCCGGCCGGCCACGGTATCGGACGGGCGACGCCTGGATGTGCTGCTGAACGGCGAGGACGTGACCACCCTGCTTCGCGCGCCGGAGATTGATGCCGGCGTCTCGGCAATTTCGGCATTGCCGGCTATTCGTGTTGCCCTCATGCCGATCCAGCGGTCGTTCGCGAAGGATCAGCGGGTGATCATGGTCGGGCGCGACATCGCATCGGTCGTGTTTCCAGATGCGGGGGTCAAGGTCTATCTCGACGCGAGTGTCGAGGAGCGTGCCCGTCGCCGCTGGCTGGAGCTGGTTGAGCGGGAGCCGATGGTGACCCAGGCTGAGGTCGAGGCGGATTTGCGCCGCCGGGATGGGATAGACAGCACCCGGGAGACCGCGCCGCTCCAGGTCGCTGCTGACGCCGTGGTCGTCGACACCGATTTCAAGTCGATCGAGCAGGTCGTCGATGAGGTCGCGGCGATCGTCGAGCAGGCTTGGGACGCCGCATGACGACGGTTGACCCGCTCAGCAAAGAGGCCATCGAGCACGGCACGATCCGGGGCCGACCACGTCGAATCTTGCGCCAGCCGTTCCTCTGGCTCTTCTTCCTGCTGTTCCGGATGCGGCTCAAGCACGTCGAACGTGTGCCGAAGCAGGGCGGAGTGCTGGTCGTTGCGAATCACATCCACAACGCCGATCCAATCCTGCTCAGTGCCGCCTACCCGCGGCCGATTCACTTCATGGCCAAGAAGGAAGTATTCGAAGTACCGGTCGTCCCGTTTGCGCTGCGCTGGGTCGGCGCCTTTCCGGTCGATCGCGGCAAGAGCGACCGCTGGGCGATCAAGCGGGCGCTCGCTGCGCTCAATAGTGGCATCGCGGTTGCGATGTTCCCGGAAGGGACCCGGAGCCGGGTCTTCGCTCTCCAGAAAGCGCATCCCGGTGCGGGCCTGCTGGCGCTGGCGGCCGACGTGCTCGTTCAGCCGGTGGCGATCACGGGAACCGAGCGGTTACCGTTCAACGGATCCAAGGGCAAGGCCAAAGGCGAGTTGGAGCGCGATCCCGGTCATTCAGGTGCGCAGATCCTGTTCGGAGAGCCGTTCCGAATCCCGCGCGAGATCGATGGACGACGAGTCACGGCCGAGGAAGCGACCGAGATCCTGATGCTTGAGATCGCCCGGATGCTGCCGGAGGATTACCGCGGCGTCTATGCCGAGCCACTTGAGCGACGCCCGGAAAGTGCGGCAATCCGGGGCGCCTAGCGAAGAGCGGACCGACCGTGCACCATCTCAATCGCCGGTAGACTCGTCGGCTGAGTCTGCCGGTGGCATGTCGTCGAAGCGCGACTTGCGGTTCATGTAGCGCTCGCGGGCGGTGCGCCGCTTCGAGCCGACCGGCTCCAGTTCCTCCTGGATACCCCAGATCAGCTCCCGATCGGCGATGACTACCGTGTCGCCGAGCTCGACGCCCTGCCGATTCAGCTCTTTGGTGATCCCGCTGCGTTCGAGGATCGACTGGAAGCGGTCCGACGCCTCCTGCATATCGAAGTTGGTCTTCTTTATCATGCGCTCGATCTGGATTCCGTTCACTTCGAACCGGTCCGGTCCCGTCCGCCGCACCGAGAAGGCTTTCTCGTCGAGATCGGCCAGTGAGTAGGTCCGGATCTCCGGCTCGACGATCTTTGGCGGCCGCGCGGCGATCTCGCGCAGGATCGCACCGACCCGGTTGAGCAGCGCGGGCACACCTTCGCCGGTCGCCGCCGAGATCTCGAACACCTCGAAATTCCGTTGGTTCAAGTGTTCCCGCAGTCGGGGCAGGTTCGCTTGTGCTTCCGGGATGTCGATCTTGTTCAGAACGACGACCATGGGCCGCTCGATCAGCTCCGGGTCGTAGTCCCCGAGCTCGGCGTTAATCGTCTCGAAATCGGCGATCGGGTCGCGTCCCTCGAGCCCGCCCGAGGCATCGAGCACGTGGACGAGCGCCTTGGTCCGGGTGATGTGGCGCAAGAACTCGTGCCCGAGGCCGGAGCCGCCTGCCGCGCCCTCGATGAGCCCGGGCACGTCGGCCATCACGTAGGTCTGGCCACCTGGCCCACCGAGCTGGACCACGCCGAGGTTTGGTTGGAGCGTCGTGAAGGGGTAGTCGGCGATCTTCGGTTTGGCGGCAGAAGATGCGGCCAGCAGTGTGCTTTTGCCGGCGTTCGGCAGCCCAACCAGCCCGACATCGGCGATGATCCGCAGCTCGAGCCGGACCCAGCGCTCGTCGCCCGGCTCTCCCAGCTCGGCGATGCGCGGCGCCTGGCGGGTCGAGCTCTTGAAGTGCGAGTTGCCGAGACCGCCCTTGCCGCCCTTGGCAACGACGTACTCCTCGCCGGTATCGGTCAGGTCGGCCAGCGGCTCGCCGGTCGCGTCGTCGTAGACGATCGTACCGGGCGGGACATCGACGTGGAGCGTCTTGCCACTCTTGCCGTGCATGTTGCGGCCGCCGCCCTGTTGCCCGTTTCCGGCCTTGAAGTGGACCTTGAACTTGAACGGGAGGAGGCTGGTCAGGTTCTGCCTGACGCGGAAGCGGACATCGCCGCCGTGGCCGCCATCGCCGCCGTCGGGACCGCCCTTGGGCACGAACTTCTCGCGGCGGAAGGACATCGCGCCATTCCCGCCATCACCCGCCTTGACATAGATACGCGCCTGATCAACCAACATGGGGCAAGCCTAAAACACGAAAAGAGGCCGAACCATCGGCCCCGCGACATAACAGTATCCGTGATGAAGGACTGGACGTCGAGGAGAAAGGAGGGTTGTTGGACGTTGGACGTTAGTAGATGGACTTGATGAGTCCATTCCAACCACCATCTACCAACGTCCAACTACCATCAACCGTCGCACGACTACAGAGACGCCTTGATCTGTTCGGCGAGCTTGGTGGAGATGCCCTCGACCGTAGCGAGGTCGGTGATCGAGGCTTCGCGGATGGCCTTGACTGAGCCGAATTTGCGGATCAGCGCCTTCTTGCGACTCGGACCTACGCCCGGAACCGAATCGAGGCTGGACTGGAAGGTCGCCTTACTGCGCTTGGCCCGGTGGAAGGTGATCGCGAACCGGTGAGCTTCGTCCCGGATCCGCTGCACCAGGAAGAGCGCCTGCGAGTCGCGCGGGAGCAAGATCGACTCGGACCTTCCCGGCAGGAACAGCTCCTCGTTCTCCTTGGCCAGGCCGCAGATCGAGACCTGCATGTCGACTTCTTCGAGCGCTCCGAGAGCGGCGTTGAGCTGACCCTTGCCGCCGTCGACGATTACGAGATCGGGCAAGTCCGTCCACTTCCCGGCCTCCTCGCCCTCCGGGTCTTTGGCGCGGCGGAAGCGGCGGCGGATGACCTCGGCCATCATCGCAAAGTCGTTCGCCCCCTCGACCGTCTTGATCGCGAACTTGCGGTACTCCTTGCGGGCCGGGCGGCCATCGATGAAGACGACCATGCTCGCGACCGGGTTCGTGCCCTGGATATTGGATATGTCGAAGCACTCGATCCGGCGCGGCATCCGCGGCAGTTCCAGCGCCTCGGCCAGCTCGGTCAGGGCGGCGGTGACCTTCATCTCGTCGGAGAGGTGCTTGATCCGTGCCTGCTCGAGGTTGTCGGTCGCGCTCTTGGCGACCATCTGGACCAACGCCCGCCGCTCTCCCCGCTGCGGGACGACCAGCTCGACCTTGCCGCCGCGTCGCTCAACCAGGAAATCGACGACTACCTGCCGATCGTCTTCGGGCAGCGCGTGCTGGATGTAGATAGTCGCCGGGACCATCGCTGCCTCGCCGTAGAACTGGGTCAGGAAGGTCGAGAGGATCGAGGCGGCCCCATCGGCGATCGAGGCCTGCATCTCGAAGAACTCGGAGCCGAGCGTCTTGCCGTTGCGGATGAACGAGACCTGCACGCCCGCATCGCCGCCCGGCCCCTGGGCGACGGCCACGATGTCGGCGGTTGCCCCGTTCACGTTGACCACTTTTTGCCGCTCGAGGACGTGCCGGACCGCCGAAATCCGGTCCCGCAATTCGGCCGCGCGCTCGTAATTCCAACCGTCGGAGGCCTGCTGCATCTCCTCTTCGAGCGGGGCGAGGATCTCGTCTCCCCGGCCGCTCAGGAAGAGCGCGGCAGCGTCGATCGAGGTCATGTAGTCCTCGTGCGAGACGGCCGCGATGCAGGGCGCCGAGCACTGCTTCATGTGGTAATAGAGGCAGACCTGCTCGTGCCCGGTGATCTTCTGCTCGCACTTGCGGTAGGGGAAAAGGCGGTTGAGCAAGTTGAGCGTCTCGTATGCCTTGCCGGCCGACGTGTACGGCCCGTAGTAGCGGGCGCCGTCCTTGAGGATCTTGCGGGTGGAGATGACCCGCGGCCACTCCTCGTTCGTGATCTTGAGGTATGGGTAGGTCGAGTTGTCCTTGAGCCGGATATTGAAGCGGGGCCAATGTCGCTTGATCAGCTCGTTTTCGAGGATCAGCGCCTCGGTCGGCGTATCGGTCCGGATCACCTCGAAATCGGTGATCTGGCTGACCAGCTCGCGTGTTTTCGGGTCGTGCCGAATCTGGCTCTGGAAGTAGGAGCGGACGCGGTTGCGCAGCGACTGCGCCTTCCCGACGTAGAGCACCTCGTCCGCGGCGTTCTTCATGATGTAGACGCCGGGCTGGGTCGGGAGGGCAGCGAGCCGTGAGCTGAAATCAGGACGGGACGCGGGGCGTCGCTTCGTACTCATGTTCGTATTTTAATCGAGAAGTCGAGCAGTCGAGGAATTGGTGGATGGATGACGGTGATTGGAAGGCGGCTCCAACCACCAACGACCATCCACCGTTCTAAAGCGCGTTCTCGATCGCGGTCCTGGTGTCGGTGAGGCGACCGAGGAAGATTGGGGTGTCGTTGCTGGTGTACTTGCGGACCTCGGCGGCGCGGAGGCGCTGGACCATTTTGACCAGCGTGGCCGGGTCGTCGTCCTCGAGCGCGACGATGAACTCCTGGTCGGCAATCCCGAACGAGTTGACCGTGTTCGTCTGGATCGACGGGTACTCCTGCCCCATCCGGCCATGTTCAATCATCAGATCGCGCCGCTGCTCGTAGGGGAGCAAGTACCAGTCGGTCGTCTTGGTGAAGGGGTAGACGCTGAGGAACTTCTTCGGGGCCAGACCGCGCAGGAATGCGGGCGAGTGGCTGGGGTCGTACTGCGACATCGAGCCCACACCGAGATAGACATGACGCAGAGCAAGCGCCCGACCGGCCGGTGAGCGGTGAATCTCGTTCGCCAGGCTCTGGAATGCGTCGCAGTCATCCGCGACTAGCCAGAGGATGAGATCGACCCCGGCCGAGAGTCCGATCGTCGAGTAGGCGCCGCGCACCCGAACTGAATCTCCATGCCGCGTGATGGCATCGAGCATCGACTGAGCGGCCTGTTCTCGCTCGGTGTCGGTTGCGGGTCGCCGGCTCGGATCAGTCTGGAAGAGCCAGTAGACGGTGAAGGCGGTGTCCGGCTGTGCCGTGGTGGCCGGCTCGGGCGCGGTCTGGGGCCGGGTCTGGTCTGTAATCGTCATATCGCTTCCTCCATATCTGTCAACGCGACGCGTTCAATTCGGCCAAAAAAGGTGATTCGGCGGCAGCAACCGCGAGGTGATCGGCGAGCTGCCACGACTGGTGGACGATGTCCGGAATACCGACGCCACGGTAGGGGCTGCCGGTCAGGGCGATTCCGCTTGGCAGGGCCGCTTCGATTCGCGCAACCCTCTCCAGGTGACCGACATCGTACTGCGGGCTGCCCTGTTGCCAGCGGTGAATACGGTCGAATGCCGGCGGCGTGGTGATCCCCATCAATGATCGCAGCTCCCCGGCAACGACCTCGCGCAGGGCGTCGTCGTCAATGTGCATCGTTTCCGGACTTCGGTAGCCGCCGAAGAAGGCGCGGACCAGGGTCCACCCCGCGGGCGCGCGGAAATCGAACTTACGCGAGGAGATCGTGATCGCGTTGATCGGCCGGCCCTCTCGCTTGGGAACGATGAGTCCATACCCGGGCAGCGGGCGGGGAATATCGATGGTTCGATAGGCGAGCGAGATCGTGCCCGCGTGGTTCGCGCGCAACGACTCGATCTCGCGCGACGCCTCAGGGGCAATCGTGGTGAGGAGCGCGGCAGTCTGGGCTGCTGGCAAAGCCAGCACTACGAACGCAGTCCGCACATCCCGTGCACCGACTCGCACGACATATCCCCCGTCCTCGGATGGATCGATTCGGGTTGCCGGCGCATTCGTGCGCAAGATCGGACCGATACGGTCGGCGAGGGCATCGGTCAGGGTCTGCATTCCGTCCCGCAGGGTCAGAAACGCCGGCGAGTCTGACTTACCCGCGCTCGGCTTGCGAGCTGCACGTAAGCCGCGGATCACGCTGCCGGATTTCTGCTCGGCAAGCGCCAGCCGGGGGAACGTCGCCTGCAAGCTCAAACAATCGGGGTCCGCGTTGTAGAT
>DASQCG010000083.1:0-2048 GCA_035634825.1 Thermomicrobiales bacterium
TACGTTCCGTATCGAACTGGTTCGGGACGGGAGAATGACCGGCCGATACACTTGAATATCACCATAAGCCAGGCAATACCGGGACGCGCCGAACCAGTGTCCGCAGAATCCCTCTCCCGGTACCAGCCAGTAACCGGCACATCTGTGCCGGTTACTTCGTGCCCGGCCCAATTTTGACGCACTCTTGGCGCATAACAGTCGGCACTCGCTTTCTATCAACGGTCTTGCCCACTATTACGCAGCCGCATTAGAAGCATTGGCAAGTCTGGTGATGATGGCTGACGGGATGGTGGAACTGCATTCCAGGCCTTGCGCCTCTAATGCAGGTCGCGGACGGCGTAAGTCTCGTCCGCAATGGGCACATTTTTTGCGCTGGATCAGGCTACGCGGCCGGTGCGCACTTAAGCAGCGCAGTCCGTGATCTGTCAATCTCCCGGCCGGCAGCGCGCCGCAATCCCGTGGCATGACCGACGTGCAGTTCGCATCCGTCCGACGCGGGTCGATTGCACCGCACAATTGGTAACGAACACCCCTGTTGACAGCTTCGCGACCAAGCCATAGCATCCCGGCGTCTCAGCCAACGGACCACGCGGTCCGGCGATAGAGTCGCAGGAGCCGGTGGCGACGCCGTGGCGTCTGCTCCACTGGCCCACGGGAAAGGAGAAGGGTCGCGATGGAAGAGCGCTTTCGTGCAATGGCTAGTCGGCGCGGGCTGATCACGCGCAGCGCAGCGCTGACCGGTGCGGCGGCCGTTACGATGGGCGTCAGCCCGCACGTGGCGCGGGCAATCGAAGACCCGAGCCAGAGCAAGCTCAAACAAATCCTCGATGCCGGCAAGCTCCGCGTCGGTACCGGCAGCACCAACCCGCCTTGGCACTTCGAGGACGAGAACGGCAAACTCGTCGGCTTCGACATTGAGATGGCGAAGCTCGTTGCCGGTGGCCTCTTCGGGCTCAGCCAGGAACAGGTCCTGGGTGACGAGGAGCCGCGCAAGCACATCGAGTTCGTCGTCCACGAGGCAGACGCCCGCATCCCCGATTTGCTGGCAGACAAGGTCGATGTCAACTTCCAGTTCATGACCGTTTCCTCAGACCGCGCGCTGCAAGTCGAGTTCACGATCCCCTACTACCGCGAAGGTGTCGGCCTCCTTTTCCTCAAGGACTCGCCCTATAACACCCGGGCCGACCTCCAGGGCAAGGGCGCGACAATCTCGATTCTGCAGAACGTCTACTCCGAGGAGATCGTCCACCGCGGGGTGCCGGACGCCAATGTCCAGCAGTTCGACTCGGTTGCGGCCGCGATCGAGGCGCTCGACTCCGGCCGCGTCGACGCCGCCGCCTCGGATCTCTCGACCCTGGCATGGCTCGCCAAGAACAGCGGCGACAAGTACAAGGTCGACACAAACGGGTGGGACCCGAACTCGTACTCTGCCTCGATCAAGCCAGGCGATCAGATCTTCCTGAACTTCCTCAATACGGTGATCCAGGAATCCATGGTCGGGCTCGACTTTCCTGTTTACAAGCAGGCGTTCAGCACCTACTTCGGAGTCGACCTCGAGCCAGCGACGACCGGGATCCCGGGCGAGTGGCGGTAGCGACAACACGACGGCTTCGCCGTCCCGGGAGCGTCACCTTCCCGGGACGGCAGCCCACCTGAACCGGATCGTTCGTGTACGACCTGCGCTGGGAATACATCACCAACCACTTCGATTGGTTTATCGACGGGCTCCTGCTGGGCCTCAAGATGGCGGTCATCGCACTCGCCATCGGCTCAGTGATCGGTCTCGTCTGTGCCTTTATCCGGGCCTCGGGCAAGCGCTGGGCGAGCCTGCCGGTCACCATCTACGTCGAGATTATCCGGAACGTACCGTTGCTCCTGATCGTCTTTCTGCTCTACTTCGGGCTGCCCCAGGCATTTGCGCCCCGGAGCGCCGCCCACGAATGGACCCTCCGCCTCCTGCCCGACGCCGAACGCACGTTCATCGTCGCGCTCGCAATCTACGCCGGGGCCTACCTGACTGAGATCTTTACCGCTGGCATACTCTCGGT